>NZ_JBGSXF010000620.1:0-23610 GCF_041751555.1 Persicitalea sp.
TATCATAGCACTCGCAGAGGTAGTAGAAAAGGCGGATTAGCTCCAATGCTTTCATCGTCAGTATATTGTATGTTTGGAAACACAAATATACCCGATGGTGGACTACTGCCTCTGCTTTATTTAAACCCGATATTCGCATTAGTTAGATAAAAAAGCATTAGAGCATTTCCGGGGTTTTGTGGTCAGGAAAGATCTCGTGGGGATCATAAAAGGCGGGGCCAACGTACCCGCCTTCGTACTGGAATACCTGCTGGCCAATACGTGCAGCACCGAGGATGAGGAAAAGCTGAAAGAAGGGATGGAAAATGTAAAAACCATCCTGAAAAACCACTACGTCAACCCCGAGGAAAGTACCCTCATTCAGTCCAAATTGCGGGAGAAGGGACGCTATAAAATCATTGACAAGATTTCGGTCGAGCTGGACCCGCAGAAAGACCGCTACTGGGCCAATATCAGCAACAGCAATATCAAGAAGGCTAACATTGGCGACGACCTGGTCAAAAGCCACGAAAAACTGCTGCTGGGGGGTATCTGGGCGATCATTGACATGGAGTACGATCCCATGATTAGGGAAGGGAATACCGTGTACCCGTTCCTGGTGCGATCCATCAACCCCATTCAGCTTTCCAGCTTCGACAACAGCAAGATTGCCGAGAAACGAAAGGAGTTCACCAATGAAGAATGGAAGACACTGCTGCTGCGAAGTGCGGGCTACGAACCGTACAGCGAAGGTCTGGACGAAAGAAAACTCAACTTATTGCTCTGCCGGCTGATCCCTTTGGTGGAGTCGAACTTTAACATGGTGGAGCTGGGGCCACGCTCTTCGGGAAAATCGTACATCTATAAGGAAATAACCCCTTACGCTATTCTAATATCGGGCGGACAGGGATCGGTGGCGCAGCTGTTCGTCAACAACACCACGGGCCGCGTGGGGGCCGTGGGCTCCTGGGACGCCATCTGTTTCGACGAAAGCACGGACAAACTCTTCAAGGACCGGGACGCCATCCCGCTGATGAAGGATTACATGGAGTCCGGCTCCTTTTCCCGGGCCAAGGGGGGAGAAATCACCGGTTCCGCCTCCATTATCCTGAATGGAAATATCAATCAACCGGTGGAAACCGTGTTGCAGACCTCCCATTTGTTCAGCCCGCTGTCCAGCGAAGTGAACTATGACACGGCCTTTCTGGATCGGATCAACCTGTTCCTACCCGGCTGGGAGATCACCAAATTTAGCCCCCAGAACTTTACCAGGAATTTCGGTTTTAGTACTGATTTCTTCTCCGAGATCCTGAAATCCCAGCGAAAAGCCACCTATTACGACGCTATCGATGCCCACTTCACTTTGGGCTCGCACCTGAAGCAACGTGATTCAAAATCGGTACGGAGAATCGTTTCGGGATTCATCAAATTACTGCACCCCAATGGCACCTATACCAAGGAAGACATTCGCGAATACCTGGTAACCGCCATGGAAATGCGCCGTAGGGTGAAGGAGCAGCTGAAGCGCATTGGGGGAATGGAGTTCTGGGACACCAACTTCTCGTACATCGACAAGGAAACCCAGGAGGAAATTTTTGTGGGCTTGCCCGAAGAAAAAGGGTCTTTCCTGATCGAGGCAAATCCACTTCCGCCGGGCGTATGCTACACAGCCACCAGCGACGGCGAAAACAACCCCCTGGTGAAGATAGAATTAGTGGCCATCAAAGGCAGCGGCAAGTTGAACGTGACCGGTACTAGTTCACAGGAAGTAAAGGAGAATATTAAAAACACCTACAACTACCTGAGAGCAAATGAGAAATCAATTCTTAATGAGCAACATACCCTGTCGGGAATTGACCTGAACATTCAGATCAGCAACCTGATGGGAGCCTTTGTAACAGGGGGTATTGGCAGCGCCGTGTACGTGGCCATCCTGTCGGCGCTCTATAAGAAAAACCTGAAAGGTGGACTTGCGGTGCTGGGAAATATTTCCATCGGCGGTGCCATAGAAAGAGCTCAAAACTTCCCGGATAAAGTCACTTTGCTATCAGAAAACGGCGCTAAAACAGTACTGGTACCGATGGATAATCTTACCGAGATTGCTACACTGCCCACTTCTATCCTGGGAAAAACGGATGTGCCGTTTTATGGGAATAGCCAAATGCTGCTGCAGAAGGCGGTGCTGGGGGATTGAAGCCTTTAAGCAAATCCCCCTCCTCTAAATGCTGGCTGCACAATTGGAGATGCGTTCTTTAAAAGCAGCGAGGAAACTAAGGGAAGGCATGTCAGGAAGTTTTCCCTTAGTCAAAACAAAACAATACAAAATGCGAATATCGGGTTAAAAAAACTGTTTGAACAAAGCCGTGGCCAGAGCGCCGAAAACATGGACAATTAGTCCGCTGGTGGCTCTGACCTTTGAAGCGTCCTGCAATTTGGTTTTTTCGTTCAGCCACCGGGGTGCCGGTGCGATTGAAAAGCGATTCGATGGGTTGCCTGATGCGAGAGACAGCGGTTGACCACAGCCCGTCGGCAGCCTTGACGAAGTTCCTCTCCCACTCGGATTGGCCCTTGATGAGCTTGACTGGCGTGTAGATGAAGGTGTCCTGCAATTCCATCAGCCGCTCGTTGAGCGGTTTGTCGGCGTAGGCTCTGTCAGCGAAGACGGCCTGGCCCGCCAACTGGTCGGCCACGGGCTTGAAGACGGCCAGGTCATTCTCCGAAGCGGGCGTTAGACCGGCCATCTCTACGAAGGGGATACTGCCTTTGACGCGGCGGGCCATCACGTGCAGTTTCACGCCGTAGTAGTAGAGTCCCTTCGAGGCGCAGTAGCCGAAGCGTCGGCCCGGCCTTATCGGACAGTTCGGGGGCCACCCGGCCCTGCCGTTTGCCTGAGCAGAGCATGACAGGCAGCGAGTCTGTCAACGTCACGCGTTCGCTGAGACTTTCAGTATCATTCTTAAAATCAGCTGATTGAATAACCATCGGCACTAGGGCCATGACGGCCGAATCCATCGCGTTGATTGGACCGCCGAGCGGCCGCGCGTTGAAGTTGGCGTACGTGGGCAGACCGGGAAACCACGAGATCAGGTAGCGTAAGGCATAGTCGTAGATGTCGGTCTTACTGTGCTTGTTCTCGTGAATTCGGCAGTAGAAATAAATCGTCAACAGCTCGGCGTCGGTGATCTTTTGGTTTTCGGGCTCAGAGTTGCGTCGGACCGCCGATGCGGCTGAACCTTTGGCAATACCAGTGTAGTTCCGTATCATAGCACTCGCAGAGGTAGTAGTACAGGCGGATTGATTCCAATGCTTTCATCGTCAGTATATTATATGTTTGGTCACACAAATATACCTGACGGTGAGCTTCTGCCTCTGCTTTATTTGAACCCGATATTCGCATAATCAACAAAATTTACATGAAGCTCTTCGGTCCGTGCCTTAGTGTGATCATTCTCCTGAGCCTGGCATTCACTGATTGCCAGGCTCAAGTTGACTTCGAGCATCTGACAACCAACGACGGGCTATCGCACAGCACGGTGATGGATATTCTTCAGGATCACCGGGGCTTTATGTGGCTAGCGACCGCCGATGGGCTGAACCGCTACGACGGCGAACGCTTCCGCACCTACCGACGATCCTCCCGTGACTCTAATACCCTGAGCAACAATTACGTAAAGTGTCTGCTCGAAGACGAGCAGCGGCGACTGTGGGTAGGTACCAATGCCGGCGGGGTGAACGTGTTCGATAAGTCGGGAGAACGGGCCGTACGCCTGACCCGCTGCGTCGATGGCAGCGACATCTCGTCGGTCACTATCAACGACCTCGCCAGGGATCAGGCAGGGGTTGTCTGGGCGGCAACGAGCGACAAGGGTCTCTTAAAGATCGACCCCGGCACGCGGGAGGTATGGCAAATCACGACCACCAGCTCGGGCCTGGCTACTAACCTTGTGAATCAAATTTGCTTTGACCGGGAAAACAACTTATGGTTGGGCAGCCGGGATGGAACCTTACAGCGCCTGCGGCCCGGCTACCGGGAATCGACCCAATTTTCTCTGCCTCTCAAAGTACCCGGCGCACCTGGGGGGATCATGACGATTGAGTGTGATAGCAAAGGCCGGGTGTGGGTCGGGACGCAGGGCAATGGCCTGTTTCGTTTTGATCACGCCCTGGGAACTTTTCAATCGGCTTTCTTCCGTCCGGGGGTCAAGGAAGGCGTCAACAACGCCCGGAGTCTGTACGAGGATGCAGACGGCCGCTTCTGGCTGGGTACGGACGATGGCGTTATCGCGGCGGAGGATCTAACTTTCCGCGCGACCCGGCATCTGCGTCATGATCCGGCCGAGACGGCCAGTCTAAGTACCCACGCCACCGTTTGTCTGCGGGGCGATCGGCAGGGAAATATATGGGTGGGTACCTGGGAGGCGGGTCTGAATGTCCTGTTTAAAAGGCCCGACCCTTTTCGGGCATTCACGTACCGGCCCGGCCAGTCAGGCAGCTTGCTGACCAGGGCGGTTTCGGCCATTGCCGCCGATCCGGCGGGGGGTGTGTGGGTGGGGAGCACGCAGGGCCTGACTCTTCTCGATCCTGCTCGGAGTACCTACCGGCATTATCCGCCAGAGCCTGGCAATCCCCACACGTTGCCGGGAAAAGATATTATCCAGCTCAACTACCTCTCGGAGACAGCCTTGCTGGTGACTGTCTGGAACGAGGGGACCGTGTTGATGAATCCTACAACCGGTTGGGTCGAAAAGCGGCTTGAAGCCCTGGGGAAAACCGGAATTATCGTGATGGCCTCGGATACGGGTCGCAATGTCCGGCTTTTTACCGACCGGGGAGGGGCTTGGCGCATCGACCGATTCAACGGCCGTCTCAGTCCCGGTACCGCTTTACCGGAATATTTGGGTCCTTTAACCGTTGCGGTCGAAACCACCGACGGAACCTTATGGGTGGGTACCTCCGGGAACGGACTCGTGGAAATTGCGGGGGGAGGGAAAAAAATAAGCTACCATAAACCCGTTCGAAAACCCGGTGGATTATACAGTGAACATATCACTGCTTTGTACGAAGACCGGGCCCGGCAGCTGTGGGTGGGTACCATGAGCGGTTTGCACCGGTACGACCGCCGGACGCGACGCTTCACGCTGCTGGATAGGGAAAATGGGCTTACCAACGATGCCATTATGAGCATTGGTCAGGACAGGGAGGGATTTGTGTGGGTCGCCACGAACGATGGCCTCTGCCGCCTGAGTACCAAGGGTAGGGTGATGGATACTTACCGACGGGCCGACGGGTTGGCAGGTAATGATTTTACCAATAAAGCCATTACCCAAAGTAAAAACGGGACGCTGTTTTGGGGCGGCAAACACGGTCTGACCGCTTATCGCCGGGATGTAACGGAAAATCTCCATCCCCCCGTGCCGGTGTACATTACCGAGTTGAGGCTGTTCAATCGCGTTGTCCAGCCTGGGGCGCCCGACTCGCCGCTGAATCAAGCCCTCATAGACACTAAAACCCTCAAATTACGCTACGAGCAGTCGGTCTTCACTTTTGACTTCGCGGCCGCGCTGTTCCGTGCGCACCGGAACGTGCGGTATGCCTATAAACTCGATGGCTTCGAAGCCGACTGGAATTACGTGGGTCCCCAACATTCGGCCACCTACACCAATCAGAATCCGGGTACGTACCGGTTCAGGGTAAAGGCTTCGCTGACCGACGATTTCGTGAACGCGCCGGAAACGGTACTCGATCTCATCATTCTTCCTCCCTGGTATCGGACGGGCTGGGCTTACACCGCCTATGCGCTGATCGTCGCATTGCTGCTGGCGGCGCTCCGGCGGCTGATCCAAATTCGGGAAAACTATAAGACCAAGCTTCGGGCCGAGCACCTGGAAACCGAGAAAGCCCGCGAACTGGACCGGATCCGAACCGGTTTTTTTACCAATATTTCGCACGAATTCCGTACGCCCCTCACGCTGATCGTCACTCCGCTAGAGCAATTTATGGCCGATCCGGCATCCGGCCACTGGCGGAGGCAGTTTCAAACCATGCACCGCAACGCCAGTCGGCTGCTTCGGCTTATCAACCAACTCCTCGACCTTTCCAAGCTCGAGTCGGGTTCGCTTTCTCCCGACATCAGGCAACAGGATCTGGTGGGCTTCGTCCGGCAGGTGGCGCAGTCATTTCAGCCCCAGGCGATAAAGCAGGACATCGAACTGTCCATCGACACCGGGCCCGATACACCACCCGTCTGGTTCGATCAGGACATCGTGGAAAAAATCCTGTATAACCTGATTGCCAACGCGCTCAAATTTACCCCCGGTGGCGGTAACATTACCGTGCGTTGCCGACTCGTGCAGTCCGAGGGTTCGATGGAAAGTGAAGCGGATCAGCTTTTGCTGGAAGTCGAAGATACGGGCATCGGCATTTCTCCCGAACACGCCCGACACATTTTTGAACGATTCTACCAGGTAGATGGGAAGAGCCAGGCCAAGAAAGCGGGCAGTGGCATCGGACTGGCCCTCACCCGCGAGCTGGTCGAATTGCACCGGGGGAGCATCCGGGTTGAAAGCCAGCGGGAGGCGGGTACGGCCTTCGTGGTCGAACTACCCGTTCAGGCGGCGGCCTTCCCCCCAAGCTGGCGGTCGGGCCGTGCCGATGGAATGCCGCAGATGATGAAGAATCAGGTGGAGGAGGAGAGCTTCACGGCACATGAAAATATTGAAACGCCAGCACCAGCGGGACGCGAAAGCGTCCCGCTGGTGCTGGTTGTAGAGGACCATGACGACCTTCGGCAATATTTGGCCCAGTGCCTGGGCAAAACGTACCGGGTGCATACGGCCACCAACGGGCGGGAAGCTTTGGCTTACGCCCGGCAGGAAATTCCCGATCTGGTGGTGAGCGACTGGCTCATGCCCGACATGGACGGGGTGCAGTTGTGCGGAGCGCTAAAAACCGACGAACGCACCAGCCACGTTCCCGTGCTGATGCTCACTTCACGGTCGAGCAACGAGAGCAAGGTGGAGGGGCTCGACGCCGGGGCCGATGACTACGTCACAAAACCATTCAACCTCGATGTGCTTTTCAGCCGCGTGCGGAACCTGATTCAGAGCCGTCGGCTGTTGCGGGAAAAATACAGTCGGATACTGACGCTCAATGATGCTCCGGTCGCCGCAGAATCGGTCGAGGAGCTGTTTCTGCGCAAGGCATTGAACCTCATCGAAAACCGTTTGGCCGATCCCGAACTTGACGTTAGTCTGCTTGAGCGGGAACTGGGTATGAGCAATACACAGCTTTACCGCAAATTGAAAGCCCTGACGGGAAAAGGCGGAAATGAGCTCATCCGCCACGTGCGTTTACAACGTGCCACGCATTTGCTGAAAGCGGGCAACCGGCAAGTAGCCGAGGTGGCCTACGACGTGGGCTTCAATGACCCTAATTATTTCAACCGGGTTTTTAGGAAAGAATTCGGTCTATCGCCGGGGGAGTGGAGCCGACAGGAAACGGGTGCGTGATTGTTTTTGCCATGGCAAATCGCGTGGATGAAACTATTGCGTTTTCGACCGGCTGGCGATAGACCTCATCCCAACCCCATCTCTACCATGGCGAGGGGGCTATGATAATTTGGGTGCTGTGGTGCGCTACGTATTATTTGTGTCGAAAATACCAAAATTATATTAGCGAATTAATTCAATATTTTTTTTCAAAATTGACAGAGACACTTCCGACATAGTCTATTATGACTTTCAGTTCAGTATCCTGACTGATATTCACTAGTTCAACGGGAGAGCCGGGGATTACTAAGCTCCCTTTTTCCAGAACCAACCCTTTGCCGGTCAGTAGATTGACCAACCATCGTAATGAGTCCATAGGCCCCCCCATTATCTCGGAACTAGGTGCAGAAGTTATAAGGGATTCGTTCTTATATACCGCAAATACTTCATCCTTGAATTGTAAACCAACGGGGGAAACCTTCTGATCGCCTATAATGAGCCCCGTGTGAATACCCCCAGAGCAGATTAACTCCTGGATGGTCGGCGGGTTGACCCAAAAATTGTACTCATGAATTTCGATCCCCGGACTGACGTAATCTATTGCATCGATAAGCTCCTTATCCGAAAGGTCTCTCCCTTCAAGATTCTTTCCAATTTTTATGACCAATTCTGGTTCTATTGCGCAATTAATGTAGTCGCCCCAGTTAACACTTGCTTGGTTGTGCTTAACATGGGGGTAGAATAACCTCCCATAGATGGGATCACTCAGGCCAAACTGCTTCCGAATTGAATTGCTTGTACAGCCTACCTTGAATCCTGCAATTTGCTCTCCGGCTTTTATCCTTCTTGCAGCCACTAAATCTTGTACTTCGTATGCTTCCTGAATTGAAAGGTTTCTTACTGAATATTCCTCTCCCTTCCATTCTTTTTTATAAAAAGAGTGATAAAAGTCAGCTGCTATCGATTCTAGTGTCTTCATTTGATTATTTTATGCTTCTGTCTGCGCTCTTCGTCAGGAACTGCTTCGACAAATTCGCCTTGTGCTGCTCGTGGCTAAAACTGTATCGTTGATTTTAACCGGATTTTCAAGATCGGAATCGGCATATCCTTGAATGGTTGAAGCCATTTACGGCACGAATTCTGATCGTTCGCTGCTCACTTCCAGATGATGCCCTTCGCATTCTCGACCGAAAAATGCCCGGCCTCAGCTGAGCGGATGGGTTTACCCAGAATAGTCAGATTCTCAAACCGCACGCTCTCGACCTGATGCTGGGCGTCGAACCCGTTCAGGATTGAGTAAGGGAACTGCCCATCGTTCACGGCCACGTTGCGAAACAGGATGTTGCGGATGCGGCCCCGGTGTGGCGCGTGGATGGCTTCCTGGCCGGCAGGTACCCGAAGGACGCCATCCCAGGCCCCCTGCATATACTGCCGGGTACGTTCTTCGTTGTTGGCGGGTCGGTCGGTGCTGTATTGCGACCAGAATACGGCCAGGTCGATCAGCTTATGAGGCGCATCCTCCACGCGGATATTCTCGTAGGTGATGTTCTCGACCGTGGCGGCGTCACCATTGTGGATGCTTAGGGCCGCGCCCCGTTCGACGTGAATCAGATCGCAGTCGCGAAAGGTGATATTGTTGACGGTCTGGCACCGTAGCTCGAAACCAATTTCCAGGGCGTTACCCCAGGGCATATTCCAGATCACACAGCGTTCGACCACGATGTCCGTCACGTCACGACCCTGACCGGGCTGACTGTAATAGGTTTTGGGGTTGATGCTATAACTCTTGATCACCACGTTGTCGTCATTGTTGCGCAGGAAACAGTCGCTGATGCGGACGTGGGAAGTACCCACCAGGTCGATCCCGTCGGAGCCGTTACGCCAGCAAACCTGCTTGATTTCGTGAATCCTGACGTCGTCGCAATCGAGCAGCACCAGCGTCCAGCCGGGGCTGTTCAGGATGGTAATTCCCTCGATCTCGACATTCTGGCAACGCCACAACCGCACCAGTCCCCCCTTGTCCAGCATGCTGGCATCCAGAATGCCCCGGCCCGCAATGCGGATATTTTTGGCGTCGGTCGCCTCGATACTCCCGCGCACAATGGCTCCACCGGCAATGTACAGGGTTTCGTCGCTGTGCAGGGTCAGGGTACCTACATCGTAGATTTTTCCCGCTGCAAAATAACGTACGTTCGCAGCATCGGACCGTGGTGCATCTTTTTCCAAAGGGGCGGCGAAAAGATAGAGCGGTCGGCTGTGTTCCCCATTTCGCTCGATGGAAAACTGGCCCGGTTTGTCAAGGCGGAAGGTTATCTTCGTGGGCGTCACCGCTAAGGTGATCGCCCTATGTCTGGGGCGGATATCTACCCAGCGCAGATCATGGGCGGAGGTAATCTCGACCGTAACGCTGCCTTCGAAACTGAAACTGGCCATCGCCGAAACGGCATTATCGTACACGAATACGGGTTGGCCATTTACCGTCAAGCTGAAATCGATCGCCCGCCGGGCCGAATCCGGGGCGGGGTAAGTGACAAGCTCCTGGCCGAATAGCGAACCGGAAACGCCCAGTAATCCAGGTAGTAAGTAGAAGAAAAATTTCATTTCAAAAAGGTTAGTAAGGGTTTGGGGTGGTTGTTTTGTTGCCAGACTTGCAGTGGCCCGCTATTGACGCTGACCAGCCACCACACAGCTCCATCGGGCCTGCGTAATGGAGCGATGGATTTCACATCGCCGTCCATATTGAGTCCGGCATTCCGTAAGGGGCGGAAGGGGGTAGGTCCGTTTGTTGAACCGACGTTGGCCAGCAGGAGTCCCTTTCCGGCGTCGAGTTGGCCACCCAGCGTTTCGGTACCGTAGAAATTTCCTGCCAGCAATAAATCCGCTTTACCATCGCCCGTGAAGTCGCGGACGATCAGGCCATTGACGGGCGCCATCTGCGCCTCTATTGGCATGGGATGTACCACAAAAGCGAAATTTCCCCGATTTTCAAGGTAGCAGCTCGCCAATTGCCGGGCTTCCAACACGAAGGCCTGACCGCGCTCCTCCTCCGTGAAAAGCTCCTCGAACGGATGGGCGGCGTAGTCCTGGTAAGTAGGAAAACGCTTTTTGATACTGGGGATTTGCGCCATTAATAAGTCGCGCGGGGCAACGGGTACTTGCTCGTAATTCAGATAAAACGTCAGGATCGGATCGAGACGACCGTTTTGATCGTAATCGTTGGCAAACACCCGCACCGGCTCGGTGGCCGAGGCGCGGAACTTGCTGTTGAGGCCGAGATTGCCCGCCACGAAGTCCGTGTCGCCATCGCCGTCGAAATCACCCGCCGCCAGCGAACACCACCAGCCCGTTTCCTGGGCGAGGCCCAAGGTTTCCTGCGCCCGCAACCGCCCGCCTTCGTTCCGAAACAGCGTGGGAGCCATCCATTCCCCCACCAGCATCAGGTCAGGAAAGTTGTCTTTATCCATATCGGTCCATAGGGCGGCCGTCACCAGGCCTACCTCCCGCAAACCCGGAGCCAGCTGATCGGTCACGTCGCTGAACCGTCCGGCTCCTTCGTTGCGCAGCAGGTAACTGTCGGCGGGTTTGGGGTACTGGCCCGGCACGATGCGTCCGCCCCGGAATAAGTCCATATCCCCGTCCCCGTCAAAATCGGCCATGCACACAGGTCCGCCACTTGATCGGGTTGTGGGAAGAGAGCCGACCGGCGCAGGCTTGAAGTTTCCCTTTCCGTCGTTCAGGTACAGGCGATCCTGGTAGGCTGCTCCGAGCCCTTCTTCCCTGCTTCCACCGCTAACCACGTATAAATCGAGGTCATGATCGGCATCAGCGTCAAAAAATACCGCGTTCATATCTTCGTAGGCGTCGCTGCCGGGCAGGGATTGGAGCTGGAAATTTCCGCCCGGCTGCTGTATGTAAACCGCCGACAAATGGCCAAAATCGGTTCCGACAAAAAAATCGTCGAGATGGTCGCCGTCGACATCCCCCACGGCCAGGTAGGGCCCGTTTTTGGAATACAGGTGGGGTAGCAAAGGCGTCCGATTGAAATCGACCACCCGGCTTTCCTGGTGGATAACGGACAGCCTGCTTTCGGCTTCCGAGAGTTGGGTGAATAGCGAGGTACCCTGGGCAGGGCTTTCCCGCCAGGGACCACCGGGACGGTAGGCTATTTTGATCAATTGATCGACTGCGCCCGGCCCGATACTTTGTCTGAGTCCATTTGGGTACCTGATCACCAGCGAATCGTAACGGCTTACACTACCCAGTCCGAAGTGCAGCGCGTTTTCGACCGTCGACACAAAACCCCGCACGGGGGCGAGTTCGAGCATCTGCTGCTGACCGCCCGCGTAGAGCCACACCTTGGTGCCGACCACGACGGGCAATCCCGGCGCGGGTTCGATCAGGAGCCGAAGCCAATGGGGGGCGTCGGGGCGCTGATTCAACTGGTTTTCCAGGATAAAACTCTCACTGTCGATGTTGTTAGTCACCAGATCCAGGTCGCCGTCGTTGTCGAGGTCGGCGTAGGCCGCGCCATTGGAAAAGCCGATTTGGTCGAGCCTCCAGGTTTCAGAAACGTCTTCGAAAGTCAGGGCTGCAGCGGGGTTACTGCCCTGGTTACGGAAAGCGTATTTTGGTACGCTGATTTCATCCAGCGCGTACAATTCCTGGCTTACTTGCCGAAACTGTGCCTGTGGGGTGCCAAACACGGCGTTTGCCTGGCTATATGCGATAAAATCAAGGTTGGTCACGTCGCGCCGGTAGCCGTTGGTGATGTACAAGTCTTTCCAGCCGTCGTTGTCGAAATCCGCCAGCAGCGGCGCCCAACTCCAATCGGTTTTTTCGATACCCGCCAACTGGCCTATTTCCGAAAAAGCCACGCCCCGTGTCGCCGAACCGCGATTCAATTGTAGCGTGTTGCGCATGAATTGCGGCTGATAGTCCAGTTCCGCTTCCATCTGAAAGCGGTTGTAGTTGGAGCCGGGCAGCATCATTTTCTGGCGGTAATTGTCGGCGGGCAGCATATCGACGACCACAATGTCGGGCAGGGCATCGTTGTTGATGTCGGCAATGTCCACGCCCATGCCGTTGTGGGTTTGGTGTTTGGTAAAAGTTGTCGCCTGATTGGTGAACATACGCTGGGAAGCGTCGCCCGGCTGGACCCCGTTCATCCAGATCAAATCATTGGAAAGAAAATCGTTGGCACAGTACAGATCCGGCCAGCCGTTGTCGTCCAGATCGCTCAGGCACACGCCCAGCCCGTAGCCTTCGGTCAGGATACCCGTCTGCGGAGCGACATTTTCAAAACGCATTCCGTCGTTTCGGAACAGCCGATCGTTACTAGGTGCTTCGCCTTGGGTGAATTTGGCGCGAAGGGCATTTCGATTCGTCGGCTCCAGGGCGTTGGTAAGCAGGTAGCAGTCCAGATACCCGTCGCGATCGTAGTCGAAGAACACCGCCTGGGTGCTGTATCCCGAGTCGTCGAGTCCGTACTCCGCGGCCCGCTCCGTAAAAGTGGGGATGGAATCGGGGGTAGGACCATTGTTAATGAAAAGCTTGTTGGAGCCGCGCGGGGCCAGGCCTGCTACGCACACGTAAATGTCGGGCCAGCCGTCCTGGTTCACATCGGCCACGCTGACCCCCGTACACCAGTCGGTGGTGCCCGTACCGGACTGCCGGGTGATGTCCTCAAAACGCATGCCCCCCCCAGCCTGGGTTTTATTGAGAAACAGACCGCTTGATACCTGATTGCCCGCAAAATAAAGATCGGGCCAACCGTCACGGTTGAAATCACCCACGCCAACGCCCGCTCCGTTATAAATATACTCGAAGGTAAGGGCGTTGAGCGAGTCGGATTCGGTAAGCCGATTTTCAAACGTGATTCCGGTCTGGGATGCGGGTAGTTTTTTGAATAACTTTTCCCGCGACGTACAACCGTCGAAGCCCGCCGCCAAAATGACGCAGCCCAAACTTAATCCGAACAGATACTGATTTCGCATAATTTCGGAGTTAGCAGGAGGCGCGGAATTTTAGCTGGAAAGGTAGAGGAGACAGTATGGGCGCACCAATTCCGTGCTGGTTGCACAGAATCTGAGCCACCAGTCTGCCTACTTCGGCGGAGGGGCGGCCAATGACCGTTACGCCCCCGGCCAGCAGACGGGTGTAATCGTTTTCGACAAAACTCACGACCCCCACTTGCTTTCCGAGTCCCCAGCCAGACTGTTGACAACGCGCGATCACGGTCAGCAGCAGTCGGCTGTCGGCCACGAAATAGGCCTGGCCGGGTTGTACGTCGCTTTCCTGCAAGTCGTCGATCATCTGAAAATCAAAACCGTAAGCCACGCAGAAGCGTCGGAAGGCCCGAATCGAATCGGCATCGAAACAATCCTGTTCCGAGAGGACCAAATTAAGACGGATGTATTTGCGGAGCACGTACACATGGGATACCAGCGCCTCGTACAATGCCTCCTCCCCCCCGTAGCGCAACCGGTAGCCGTGTTGCAGGGTTTCCGGCCACTCATTACCGATCAGAATCAGTTTCCGGCTGGGTACATTCCGCAGGCATTGCAGGGTAGCGGCATCCTGCCCGATGAGATGGGGCATCATGACAAAGTAATGATAATCACCCAGGTGCTTGTCCAGCAATTGGCACAATAACTGACGCTGGTAGTTGTAGCTGCTCACATCCAGTATTGCCTCCCGCGTCATGCTGGAAGCAATGGCGTCGTGTAGTTCCTTAACACCCTCGGTCAGTTGTCCGGCGACGATCAGCACCCGCAGGGCGTGGCGCTTGGGCGACCCGGCTACGTAGAAACCTTTTCGGGTAACCGAGGTGACAAATCCCCGCTGGTGCAGGGTGCCGTAGGCCCGCTTCACGGAATCCTTGGACAGGTACCACTCGGCGCAGGCTTCGTTGAGCGAGGGCAAACGGTCGCCTGCGGAAAGAGTCCCCCTTTCGATGTCCTGCACGATGGCGTCGACTATCTGAAGGTACTTGGGTAGTTGATCGTGGTCATTGAAAGCAACGTTGATTTTCATAACTGTGCGGGCTTAGGGTTCTGGTCATACCGTTCTCAACCGGGGAGAAGCAACCAGACGGCCCACGCGAGTAGTGCAAAAAGCAGTACTTGGGTTACTGCTTCCAGCAACCGCAATCTTTGGTGGTTTTTTCGATTCATGCCTTTTTGATTTCCCCGGCACGATGCCACAAAGGTGAAGGGATTCATGCCGTGACGACTGGATTAATCCGTTAAAAAGTAGCATGAATTCGACTCCCGGCCCTAAAAAAAGCCAAAAAGACCAAGTTTTGGTCTTTTTGGCGTTAGCCCAATCGTGTCGGAACGAGTACAATCAATACCCGGGATTCTGGATCAGATCGGGGTTCAAATCGCGTTCGCTCTGGGGGATAGGTTTCAGAAGATTCTTGGCCGACCAGTTTGCGTTGGCCGCCGCGCGGCCGAAGTCGATGTCTTTCTTGATATCGATCAGGCCCGCCCGGTGCCAGCGCACGAGATCATTGTAGCGGTGGCTTTCGAGCGACAATTCGACCCGGCGCTCGTGCCGCAGGGCGGCGAACATCGCGGTTTCCGTCCCGACGGCCACATCCGGCAAAATCTTTCCGGTAGGGTCAGCGCGGCGGCGAACCTGATTTATGAGGGCGGCCGCCCCGGCCAGGTCTTTGGCGGGGCCCAGGATCTTGCATTCGGCCAGCATCAGCAGCACATCGGCGTAGCGGATGACCCGCTCGTTGTTGACGCTCAGTGGGGAGCGGAAGTCGATGTTGTTATCTTTTCGCACGTACTTAGCGGGCGACGAACCCGTGCCGGAATACTCCGCCTTGTACACGTATTTTTTGGAACCATCGCTGTTGTTTCCGGTGTCGTAAGGGTCGCCTTCGATGAATAGTGTGGCGGGGCGACGGGGGTCGCCTTTTTCAAATTCTTTCTGGATGCCGGGCGTCATCTGAATTCGACCATAGCCTTGGGCATTAAAACCGGGAGCACATATGCCGTTGGGTCCGCAGGCGGCCCGAAAGTAGATTAGCCTAGCCGTGCCGGCCGAGGAAATTCCGCCACCGCCCAGGAAGTTAAAATCGGCGGGCAACCAGGGATTTGATCCGCCGATTCCCATCTGGATTTCAAAAATGGATTCGGCGTTATTTTCTGAAGTCGTCACGAAGTTGGCCATATAATCGGACACCAGCGAGTACTTTCCGATCAGCTTCTGGAACTCGGTGGCCGCCTCGGTGTAAAGCGCGGGTTTCTTATCCCACTGCGCCCGGTAGAGCAACACCTTCCCCAGTAACGCGGTGGCCGCCCCGCTGGTGGCGCGGCCGACGTTGGCGTCGTCCCTTTTTTCTGGCAGACCGGCCTGAGCGGCTTTGAGATCGGAGATTACCAGGTCGCACAGTTCGCCCGGCTGCGAGTTAGGCGATCGGGTTTCTTCCAGAGTCGTGGCCGTTTTAGTGATCAGCGGCGGGGTGCCGTACTGAATCGCCAGAAAGAAATTATAGTAGGCGCGTAGGAAACGGGCTTCTCCGTCGAAGGCCTTCTTTTTTTCGTCATTGAGCTGCGTGGCTTTCGGCAGCTTTTCCAAAATAATATTGGAGCGCTGCACACCCTTGTAGGTGTTTTCCCACAGAGCACGCCACTGCCCGTCGGTGGATGTCCAGTTGAACTCGTCAATGTTGTTAGGGTCGTTGTTGGGCGCCGTAGCGTCGTCGTCGGGCAGAAGGACGCCCTGGAACCAGCCGCCCCCGTCAGACTGCTCGTAGGTATAGTTGAGTAGCGTGGAGTAAGAAAGCAGCACCGCCGACTTAAAGTCTTCCTCGGTTTGGTAGAAAGTCGTCTCGTCCAGTACGCCCAGCGGGGTAAGGTCGAGCTTTTTCTCGCATTGGGTAAAGGTCGCCGCCAGCAGAATCGCAGTAAGGCAAGCGATAATCAATCGATTTTTCATAAGTTTTTGCTTAAAAAGTAAGGTTGGCTCCTAGCTGAATGGTAACGGGCTGAGGAATGTTGGACGGATCGGTACCGGAAGAAAGCTGGGAGGAAGCACTGCCGTAACTGGCCACTTCCGGGTCGAGCCCGCTGTATTGGGTGATGCGGAAGAGGTTAGTCGCTGCCACGTAGAACCGGGCCGAATACACCAGCTTGATCTTGTCGATCAGGGGCTGCGGCAGAGTGTAGCCCACCTGCACGTTCTTGAACCGTAAAAAACTACCGCTCTCGATCCAGCGGCTCGAAAAACGGTTGTTGCTGTTCAAGTCGCGGGCGGTGGTCCTGGGCATATCGTTGGAAGTACCTTCGCCGGTCCAGCGGTTGGCCACCGAAGCCAGGGCGTTTCGCCCACCGCCGGTCAGCCCCTCGGCCCCACGCCGAAAGGGGTTGTAAAGGCTGTTACCCGCCACGCCCTGAAACAAGATGTTGAAATCGAAACCGCCGTAGGTGGCGTTCGCTCCGAAGCCGTAGAAGAAATCGGGAATGGTCTTGCCCAAATACGTCCGGTCTTCTACTGTAATCTTGCCGTCGGGTTCGCCGCTAAACTGCTCACCGTCCGTTCCCGGCCCGTTGTTATCGGCAAAGATGATGTCGCCCGGCACGGGCTTACGGCTGTTTACGGTGATGTCGGGCAAGGCAGCGTCAGCGGCAGAGGTATTTTGGTAGATACCCGTGGCCTGGTAGCCGTAAAAGTACCCGATGGGATAACCGACCGCAGTGCGGTAGTCGCCGCTGGCAAACTCCTGCACCCCGGGAGCGAGGGAAACCAGCCGGTTGCGGATCGTGGTGATATTGCCGAAAAAGTCGATGTTACCCTTTTTGCCGAGCCGGGTGCGGTAGCTGGTTTCTACTTCAATGCCCCGATTGTTGACCAGCCCCAGATTGACCGGGATGTTGTTGAAACCCGAGGAGAGGTTTACGGGCAGGCCGTAAAGGAAGTCTTTGGTGTTGCGGTTGTAGTAAGTAGCCAGCAGGTTGAGCTTGCCGAAGAGGGTCAGATCGAAACCCACGTCGGTGCTTTCGTTGGTTTCCCATTGTAAGCTGCGGTTGATGAGGGCCGGGATGCCCGACCCCGCCAGGGTGGACTGCCCCCGCCCAATGGTATATAATGGGCCTTGTACCACCCGCGCCACGTAGGGAAAGGAAAGACTGACCTTGTCGTTGCCGAGTTGTCCCCAACTTCCACGCAGCTTGAGATCGGTGATAAAGGGCAGACGGCCTTTGAAAAAATCTTCGTTCGAAATCCGCCAGGCAGCCGACACGGAAGGGAACAGCTTAGCGCGATTCTCGGGGGCAAAATTGGAGGACATGTCGTATCGGGCCGTGAACGTAACGAGGTACTTGTCCTTAAAATCATAACTCGCCCGACCGAAGTAAGCGAAATAAGCCTGCTGGGAAAGGCTCGACGACGCATTGGGGAAAACGAACCCGCCCTTGCCGTCGGAATTTCCCTGCTGGTTCTGGATGCTGCGGTAGAAATTGGGATCGGTACTCGAAAAATTCGTCCCGGTGTAGCCCAGATTATTGCCCCGGATCTGCTGGTACTCCATGCCGCCGATCACATTGATCGTGTGGTTCGCGATGACTTTATCGTAGGTGAGTGTATTGGTGAACACCTGCTGGATACCCTCGCCGCGCGATTCGCCGTACTCGTTCGTGTTGCGCTCCTGGCCCAACTCGGCGGCGGTGTAGCCGGGGCGCCAGGAGTCGTTCCGGCTCGTGTTGTAGTCCATAGCGGCTACCGATCTGAATCGCAGGCCGCTGAGAATTTCGAGTTCGGCGTACAGGTTGCCCAGCATCCGCACACTCCGGTCGGTGGTGTTCACCACCTGGTTGATGGCGGGTGTATTCAGGATAATCAGGCCCGCCTTGCCCGCATTGCCCGTATAACCGTAGCGGTTGTTCGGCACGGAGTTGTTCACATCCCGGTACTCAAAGAAGGGGGGCATATTGGCCGAACTGGCGTAAATGAAGCCGTCGCCCCCGGCGTTGCTGCCCCGGTTGGTTTCTTTGTAGGAAAGGGTCATAGCCTGGCCGATTTTCAACCTTTTGCCAATGCGGTGATCGCTGTTGATGCGAAAAGAATAGCGGTCCAAGTCCCATTTCTTCACCATCGACTCCTGCTGAAAGTACCCGGCCGACAAGAAGTAATTGGAGTTCTCGTTGCCGCCCGACACTGAGAGGTTATAGTTACGGATGGGTGCGTTTTTATTGACGGCGGCATCGCGCCATATTTCGCGGTTATCCACGCCTACGTATTTGCTGCTCGGCAGCAGATCGGGATGCAGCACCAGGTAATCTTTGTCGCCGGGTTTCAATCCCGCCTGGGTGTTGGCATTGGCGGTAGCCTCGTTGGCCAGCGCGATGTAGTCGCGGGTGCTGAGCATATCGTAAAATTTGGGAAAGTTTTGCACGCCGCTGTACACGTCGAAGTTGACGCGCGGCTTACCCTGCTTGCCGCGCTTGGTGGTAATCAGCACGACACCATTGGCCGCCCGCAGCCCGTAGATAGACGCGGAAGAGGCGTCCTTCAGCACAGAAATACTCTCGATATCTGCCGGATTAATCTGGTTACCCGTTCCGTCGCCGATGGGTACCCCGTCCACCACAAACAATGGCTGATTGTTTCCCACCGTACTGACGCCCCTGATTCGGATGGAGACGGGACTGCCTGGCGTACCGTCCACGTTGGTGATCTGTACGCCCGACAACCTTCCCTGGATAGCTGCCTCGGGCGAGGCCACGGGTAGTTTGGTGATGTCTTTGGCCTGCACTGTACCGATGGATTCGGTGAGCTTGCGGGTGGTTTTCTGACCGTAGCCCACCACTACCACTTCGTTGAGCGATCGGGTGTCGGTCTCAAGCGCTACATTAACTATATTGCTGCTGGTCAGGGGTACCTCCCGGGCCTGGTAGCCCACCGAAGAAACCACGAGCGTCGTGGCATTCGGGGAAACACTGAGTTGGAATTCCCCGTCAGCATTCGTGGAGGTACCTATGGTTGTTCCCTTTTGCAAAATATTGACCCCGGGAATTCCCTGCCCGCTGGCAGTGTCGGTGATTTTGCCGGAGACCGATCGGCTTTGGGCCAGGGCAGTTTCAGCCCAACTCGCTCCGAGCAAGAGGAGCAGCAACGGAGTGAGGCGTATCAGGTAGCGAATAGAGGACATGAGCAGTTGTTTTTGGTTAGCTTGAAATTTTTCCATAAAAGACAGGAAAATATTACCACTGCCTGGGGGGGTCTGTATGGGTGAACTTTGGCTATTGCCCCAAAAACCCGTTTTTTGCCTTGGATTTTAGTACTTGTGGAATAAACCATCATGCTCAAGACATTCCTTACCTGCTCCTTCGGCCTGACGGTGCTTATTACACCGGGTAATCGTGGGCCAGGTTTGCCGTCCGTCGTTTCGAATGTTCATCCCGCAGGAACTTGAAGCCGTCAACGACGACGACGGCCCAACCCATTTGGCGTGGAAAAATTTTAATACGTACTATATATGGACCGGGAGAACTAATCCTTGCTGCCGGCCTGACGGGCCAGTTCGTCTGGAAGGGAAAAACCCAGCCCCTAAAAGCGGGGCTTAACCGAATTGATAACCGGTAAACAGCGTTCAAATCAGCCACCTCATCCAATATAGCCATGTTCCTTCGCTTTACTTCCCTACTAACGCTGGTCCTGCTGCCTTTACTGGCAAACAGCCAGTCATACCCTCCGTTGTCGACACTATCTATACCGGCCTCGTTTACCACTAATCTGCCCCGTACGGCCAGCCTGTTGTCGGCCAACAATACCCGTCAGCCAAAAGAGGTCCGGGTGCTGGTATACGGGCAGTCCATTAGTATGCAGAACTGGTGGAATGAGGTCAGAAATTTTCTGGAGCAACGCTATCCAGATGTACAGCTTGTTATGGAAAACCGGGCGATCGGTGGCTTCAGCAGCGACCGGCTGAAGCTGATGGTCGATAATGATGTTGTTCCGTTTTACCCAGACCTGATTCTGTTTCATGATTACGGAAGCGAGCCGGATTACGAACAGATTATCCGCACCATTCGTAGCCGGACCACCGCCGACATAATCATTCAAACCGATCATATTGGAGTAGGTCAAAATCAGGAGTGGCACGACCAGCACAGCAATGTGTGGCTACCAGCCCTGTGCAACACCTATGGGTTGGCGCTGGTGGACGTGCGGGCCGCTTGGAAAGCCTACCTGGAGCAAAATCAGTTGCCAACGGCGAAGTTACTGTCAGACAACGTTCACCTGAACGATCATGGTAATTACCTGATGGCCAAAATTATTGAACGCTATCTGGAGGCACTGCCCCAACAAACCAGTAATGCCACTACTGCCGTTCGGATACTGCGCAGGGGGCAGGACTTTTCGCCCAAACAGGATAAAATTCAGCTTCCCGCAACGGGCAATCGAATTGACCTTGTCTGGAGTGCAAACGACAATCCAGCCGGGTCAGTAGCAGTAACTATAGATGGGCAACGCCCTTCCGCCCAGTTACCAACATACTACCATACGCGTCCGGCGCTCAAATCAACCGGCTTTTTCCTGAACCACATGGGTCAGTTACTGGCGATGCGTTTGGGCGGACAACCGCAAGCCGAAGATTGGATCCTGACCGTTACCGACGTTGATAGTGTTGGGCAACAGCTCCGCTTCCGCCTGAGTGGCTCACGGACGGGCGACGACGGCAGCGGCAGTAGCGACCAGCCCTTTGTCTCAACATCCGGGCGAATCGTTATCGATTCCACGGGGTGGTTTCGGCGTAAAAATGCCGGAGATTTCGGGCAGTTTCCCTGGCTTAGGCCCGGCGATCAGCTCCGCTGGCAGGTAGTATCGACAAGTCAGGATTTGTGCCTCCCCGCATCGGGTCAGGCAACAACGGTGGTACAGGGTATAGCCAATACAGATCATAGATTGAAGTTGACGGGCAAAGGAGTAAACGCAATCAGCGAAATCAGGATTTACCAGCCGCCCTTGCGGCCTTAACCAACTTACTTCCTGACGAAAAATGGAATATTCGCGGTAGCCCAATGCCCGTTACCATCGTAGGCATACACAAACAGACGATAGGCTCCTTCCTCGGCTGGCGCCAGGAAAGAAAGCTGAGGAGCATTGGCTTCCTGGATGAGACCTGGAATTGCCGGGGGCCTTTTTTCGCCGTTGCCCCCGTACGGAAAGGCTGTTCCTTCGCGCAGGACCTCCCAATTGTACTGCAGCGGTTCGCCTTCGGGGTCTTTTAACCAAACTTGCGCCTGACTGGTCTGACCCGGCTGCAGGTAGATTCCCTGGTAGGCCGTTTTGCCATCGAGTTTTACCGAATCGAGCCGGGGCGTTCGGTTTTTGGGCCAGCGTCCGGTCCATTCATAATGCATTACATCAACGGCTTCGGTTTCCCGGCCCTGCGCGTCAAACATCCCAAACCAGGTGTGGGTGCGTTCCTGATGCTGGCGCCACAGAAACACGTAAGACCCAAGGCACATGGCTTTGTCGGCGGCAATGGCCGTTTCGTACCGCTTCTGGTACTGATCGGCTTTCTGGCTGCTGGTTTCTTCAATAGGCGCTTTCCAGGGCGTTTTGGAAACCTGCCAGAAACCGGTAGGGCCCCACTCGGTTACAGCATACGGTTTCTGCCAGCCAAATTTCCGGAGCCAGACCGGTATCTTATCCAGATCGCCGTACTCATTCACCCCCAGCAAATCCAGTTCAGGACTTTTCGTGAGCAGATCACGCATTTTCTCCTCGTTGATTGACCCCACCACCGTCATAACCGGATGATTCGGGTCTACCTCATGGATTTCCTTCGCCAGTGCATTAACGGCATCCCATACCTTAAGGTTATACTTATCTTTTACGTTAGCCTGGATGAAATCGAGCTCATTGCCCAGCGCCCACATCAGCACAGCCGGATGGTCTTTTGTTTGCCGTACAATCTCCATTACCCGCTCGTGCTGTTTACGAACGGCCTCGGCATCGTCATAATTCATACCATCCCGCTCAGCCCGAACGGGCAGATTAACCAACGCGGTAAGGCCCAGGCTATCGGCGCGGTTCAGCGTCTGCCGGTTGGCCCCGGTTCGGATGGAGTTGCCGCCGTACCGGGCAAGTTTGATAAGGTAGTCGCTGCCTACAGCGCCCCGAATGAAATAGGGGCTGCCGTTATACAGTAGTTGAAAAGCGTCCCCTTCTTTCCGTATGGTTACCGTAGAGGGCTGACCAGAGGTGTTGGAACTGATAACAACAAAGAGCAGAATGAATAAACGTTGCATATGGTACCAATTAGAGATCCTCCTGATTTTAACGATTAAGAAGGCCAGAAAAGAATAGGTGAAACTCGGATTCGCTTCCGACTTCCCAATTTTACTTCACCCCAACCAGGGTTATATCGCCCTGCGTAGGCCGACACGGGAATCAGTACTTGAAATAGTTGGGTTGTCATACAGCAAAGAACGATAACCGCCTGTTAGATTGCCAACTCTACCCACCCAGCCCCCCCCAGATTACCCCAAGGCAATTGATATTTTTACCGATGCAAAGAAACTGTCCGTCTGATGCAATCTGCTGACGATCAGTAATTTCTTGCCACCCCCAACTTTAATATATACCCTTCATTTATACCGCATCCTCTATGTTCCTGTCGAAAGCAACTACGTCAGTTTTGTGCCTTGCGAGTCTGGCAGGCGTCCTAGCGCTGATTGGTTCGGGGCCAATTCGCTCCGATTCGCCCAAATCGCCCGCTGAAAAAGTAGCGAACATCCGGGTGCCGGAAGGCTACACGGTGGAGGTGGCCGCTGGTTCGGATTTGGTGGATTACCCCATGTTTGCCTCGACGGACGAAACCGGGCGGCTGTTCGTCTATGAATCCATCGGTCACGTCTATAAAAAAACCAAAGACGCGCTCGATAACCCGCAGTTTCGCATCAAACTCCTGACTGACACCGATGGCGACGGAAAATACGACAGAAGTACCATCTACGCCGATAAAGTCGGTTTCCCGCAAGGGGGCGTTTTCTACAAAGGCAGTCTGTACGCTACCTCGGCTCCCGATCTGATCAAATTTACCGATACCGACAACGACGGGGTGGCGGACAAGCGCGAGGTACTGCTGTCGGGCTGGGTGCTGAACGTCAACGCCAACAGCGTC
>NZ_JBGSXF010000621.1:0-15720 GCF_041751555.1 Persicitalea sp.
GTCGGCAACCGCTCCACGATCAACCTCGTGCTGGAAGCAGATACCAGGGTATTGAACGAAGTGGTGGTCATCGGCTACGGTACAGCCAAGAAGTCGGATTTAACCGGATCTGTGGGCTCTGTAAAGGAAGCCGAACTTCAAGAGCGTCCTGCCCCATCGCTCAACCAAATGTTGTCCGGCAGGATGCCAGGAGTACAAGTAAACACAAACTCAGGACGCCCCGGAGGCCGGACTACGGTCAGGATTCGCGGCTTTAGCTCGATCAACTCCTCCAACAACCCACTTTACGTAGTTGATGGCGTATTTCTGCCCCAGAGCACTGGTAACCAGTTCAGCAACGCCATCGACTTCATCAACCCTAACGACATTGTGTCAGTAGAAGTGCTGAAAGATGCGTCGTCAACGGCTATATATGGAGCTCGGGGTGCCAATGGCGTTATCTTGGTGACGACCAAAAAAGGAAAAGCAGGCGAGAGCCGCGTTACTTACGATAGTCAGTTCAGCGTGAATACCATAGGCCCCAATCGGCCACGCGTACTGAATGCTAAGGAGTATCTGGCGGTAGAGGATTTGTCATACCAAAATATTCAAAAGTACGATCCTGTTGGCTGGGCCTCAGGCAAATATGCTAACCTGGATCCGGTCAAAAAACGCATCGATCCCCGCCTTTTCGACGCCCAGGGTAATCCACTTTACGACGCCGACCGGATGAAGGATATTACGCAAAATAAACTTTCGCAGAACCATCAGCTTGGCTTTAGTGGGGGAAGCGAGCGTACCCAGTATTCACTTTCGATGGGTTACCGCGACGATCAGGGACTGTTCAAAACGTCCTACATGAAACGGTATTCGGGCCGATTCACGATCGACGATCAGGTGAAGAAATGGCTAAAACTAAGTGGCACACTGAGTTACAACAATCAGGCGGAGAACATTGTCGATCAGAACGACCAGGTAGCCCGTCGGATGGTTGAAGACTTCCCTTTCATGCCGGCAAAGTTTCCTGACGGAACCTACGCCAACAACCGCGACTACCCAAACGCAGAAGGGACGTTCAACGCACTTCACCAGTTAGAAGGGCGCAAGTACATACAAAATACCCAAACTACATTGGGGAGTCTGGCTGCTACCATAAGTCTGGCTCCTGGTCTCCAGTTCAAGAGTATTCTGGGCGTAAATGTGCAAACGCAGGAGGTTAACCAATCAACTACCCGGACGCTCAACATTGGCGGCAACGGAAATGCGTCGGTCAACAATCGAAAAGAAACATTCTGGTCGCTAGAGAACCTGCTGAGCTACAACAAACAGTTTGGTGAGGATCATTCAGTTGACGGGTTGCTGGGTATTTCGTGGCAGGAAACCAATGTTTTTCAGATTAATGCTTCTGTCAACAACTTCGCTACAGACTACTTCGGATTCAATAACCTCGGTGCCGGTGCCACCAACCCCGGAGTGGGCTCCAACGCGTTCCGGTTTGCGTTCAACTCCTATTTTGGGCGCGTCAACTATGGCTACAAAAATCGTTACCTGTTCACAGCTACGGGGCGGGCCGATGGCTCAAGTAAATTTGGGGAGAACAATAAGTTCGCGTTTTTCCCCTCCGCAGCTTTGGCCTGGCGTGTATCGGAGGAGCCATTTCTCAAAAGCAATCCCGTCATCTCGAACCTGAAGATTCGCAGTAGCTACGGCCTGACGGGTAACTCTGAAATCCCATCGTACTCGTCGCTTTCGTTGCTTAGCTCTACCTATGCCACCATCTATAACGACATCCGCGTGAGTGGAACGGGCATCAGTCGGCTTTCTAACCCCGATCTGCGTTGGGAGAAAACCGCTCAAACAGACGTTGGTTTAGAGCTTGGCCTGTTTAAAGGACGCGTTAGTGTAGAAGCCGATTATTACTACCGCCTGACTACTGACATGCTGCTCGACGCCCCCGTGCCCCAATCGAGCGGATACGCCACCATCCGGCGCAATGTGGGCTCAATGGAAAACAAAGGCTTTGAGTTTGGCCTAAATACCATCAACGTTAGTCGCCCCAACTTTACCTGGAGTACCAACTTCAACCTATCGCTGAACCGGAACAAAGTACTTTCGCTGGCTACCCCTTCCGATATTTTCAATGTGGGCGGGCCAAACTTCACCAATCCTACCAACATTATCCGCGTGGGTGAACCGGTAGGATCATTCTGGGGACTGACTCGACTGGGTGTCTGGAGCGAGGCGGAGCGTGAGGAAGCGGCTAAGTTTACCAGCTATCGAAATGGCCTGACCATCTTACCTGGCGATATTAAGTATCTGGACGTAAATGGAGACAGAGCCATTACTGATGCCGACCGCAGCATTATCGGAAACGGTAGTCCCAAAGGCTGGGGTGCGTTGAACAACAACATCAAATTCGGCAACTTCGACGCCGTGCTCGAACTCCAGTTCATGTATGGCAACCAAGTGATGCTGATGAACCTGCATCCCAGCGAAGATCGGCAGGCTCTGGCTAACAGCTACACCTCCGTGCTGAAGGCCTGGACACCTACCAACCAGGATACTCCCATCGCCGAGATTCGCGAAACCCGGGCGGGGTATGTTACAAACGTCGACACGCAATGGATCAAGAACGGCTCGTTTTTGAGAGGCAGCAACGCCCTGCTTGGCTACACATTCCCAACTGCCATTACAGATCGACTGAGACTGAATAGGTTAAGGATTTATGCCTCGACCCAGAACTTCTTCCTTCTGGTAGAAGACCCCATCGTGGGTGACCCTGAAGTAACGCCTACTAACCAGGGTGGTGGCAATAGTGCCTTCTCACAGGGTATGATCTGGCACAACTACCCTAAGCCAACAATTTATCTGTTTGGTATTCAAATAGGCCTGTAATTTTCCAAAGCAATTAATAAATCGACTTCAACAATGAGACATAAAATAGTAAAACGCCTGAGCCGGGCACTGCTCTGCGGTATCGCACTGAGTGGGCCTATTGGATGCACAGACTTTTTGGACGAACAGGCTCCCTCGAACTTAACGCCCGAAAATTTCTACACCATTCCCGATCACGCTGAAGCGGCTCTCGCTTCGGTCTATGCCGACCTACGATTTATGGGCGGTGGTGCTGGCATTTTTTCCAGTAACTGGCAGTTGCTGGAAGCCATGACAGGTACTTCAATTACAGAAACAGCTCAGAATTCTGACCTCAATAACCTGTACAGCCTGTCGCTCGATGCCAACACAATCCACGTAACAAACTACTGGAACGGCCTTTACCGGGTTATTGCCAACGCCAATCAGGTACTTGAAAAAGTACCCGGCATATCGCCCATGCCCGAGGCCCAGAAAACCAAAATCCTGGGTGAAGCGCGTTTTCTGAGGGGTTCGGCTTATTTCACGGCGGTTCGGCTTTGGGGTGATGTACCGTTGATTACTTCTCCTCAGACATCTTCATCGGAAAGCTTTCTACCTACCCGAACCTCCAAAGAGGATGTGTACAAACTAATTGTCGAAGACCTGACCGCTGCCGAAAACGCGGGACTGGCCTGGATGGACATAACGGGTCGGGTGAACAAGGCGGCTGTGAAGGCGCAACTGGCTGAGGTGTACTTGACTATGGCTGGCTCTCCGCTAAACAAAGGTGCGTCGCACTACAAATTAGCGGCTGATAAAGCTTTGGAGGTGATTACTTACGCCAACGCAAATCCAGCGGTTATCAATCTGTTTACGAATTACAGGGACGTACACAGCGAAACTACCGAAAATCGGCTTGAACACCTTTTCATGATCCAGTACAACACACTGGTGGCAGGTAATCCGATGGAAAATTTCTATCCTAATTTCAAGCCCGTCACGTTCAACGGACCGGGTGGAACAGGAAGTTCGGTTCCCACTCCGACTTTTTATAATTCGTATGAAAAAGGCGACCTGAGAGCCAAAAATCAGGATGGCTACTTTTACACGAGCTACTTTACGAATGGCAACGGAGCGGCGTTCGACCTGGGAGCCCCCTACGTGTTTAAGCATTTCAATCAAACTTCTGCGGGTAAAGCAGGGGTAGCTGGTACCCGTCAGAATAACCTCAATGTGCCCCAAATTCGTTACGCTCAGGTACTACTGACTTTCGCCGAAGCGCAGAACGAACTTGGTGCGCCCACACAAGCAGCCTATGACGCGCTGAAGCGAATTCGGGACCGAGCTACCCTCACCACGCCCGCCCTCGGTACTTTTTCCCAGGCTAGTTTCCGCGAGGCTGTCTGGCGCGAGCGCTGGCACGAGCTCAGCTACGAGCAGATCACTTGGTTCGACATGGTGCGTTTGCGGAAGGTCTATAATGAAAAGACCAATGGCTTCGACAACTTCGTGGGTCACGTCAATCCCAGCTCCAATCAGGCGTTGCAGGAGAAGCACCTTTTGCTGCCCTTACCCCGTCAGGAAATGCTGAACAACCCGAATTTGAAGACGCAGAATCCGGGGTACTGATTATCTTTTACTGAGAGAACCTTTGAACAGGCCGCTTACGATGATTCGTAGGCGGCCTATTTTGTTAAAACAAAAAATCGCATACACAACATACTTCGGCGAATTGAGTTAAATTGTCCAAGAACACCTAGTGATTAAAACCGTACTTTCCTATGATCACGAATGTTAAATCCCTGCTGCTGACAGCTTCTCTTGCCATCTTCACCACCGCCTGCTCCACTCTGAACCCGAAAGAAATCCAAAACCTGAATCGGGTAGCCTTCGCTCCGCTCGAACTCAGACCAAGCGTGGAACCTACCGACTTGCGGCTCGACGTTATTCGACAGCAAACACAATATTACATAGGAAATGACCTGCAAACGATGGATGTTCCCGACGACCCGCTGGGCTTCGACCTGGGCAACGGCCTCTTCTACGATCTGAACCAAAACTTTTCCCTGCGGCTGGATCGACTTCTTGACTACGCTTCGGACGAGCCTTTTGCGTTGAGAGAATTGGAAGTTCCTCTGCCTAATCAGGGTTACCGCACCTACACTTTTGCCAGCGATTCTTTGATGAGAAGCAATTCTGAGAAACGTCGCACTCGCTATCTGTACCACCGCGTCGGCCCGCCCGATAGTGTGTCCTACATGAATGGCAATGCCCTGAAATATGTAATTGTTCGGCGGGATTCGTCGTTGGCGTGCCGGAACAAGCGGAAAGTGAAGAAAGAAATTTTCACTGTAAAGGAAGGTCACTTTACATTCGAACGAGGGAGAAGGGAGGCTGATTTTGTGCAAAAAAAGAACGAAATTGACCTGCAATCGAGCTATTTGGTCACGCTGACCGATGCAAATAAAACGATGACGATCTATCGCCTCAATCGAAAAGGCCGGAGATTTGCCCAGCAGACCATAATTCGTGGCCGAGATGTACTATATGTTTTCGACGGAAAACTCCGGGGACAGAAGATCGTGTTTGAGAACGGAGGAATCTCAGTTTTCCGTAATGAAAATTTGGTCGTCAAATATGAGTTAGCAACTGCCAAACAATCAGTTGAGACTAGTATGGTACCTTAGTTCTCCTTTTTCTCAATACTTGACAGCTACTCGCTGAGAGAGTATGTAGCTGAGGCGAAAAGAAAAGGCGTTTAGTCCGCTATATATTGCGAACTAAACACCTGCTTAGTTAACCACACCAGCGACGAACGTTAGTTACGATTGGACATTGGAGAAGCTTATTTCTTCGCCTTAGTGTCCAGTGAATTGATGTACTTCGCCAGCACCAGCGCGTCCTCCTTGGGAACTTGAGTCATCGGTGCCATCGGCGGATAGCCGGGCCAGTTTTCGGGTACGGGCTTGTAAATCAGTTCGACAATTTTAGCATCGGTGTATTTCTTTTTGGCCACATCCGTATAGGCCGGGCCAACGAGGCGAGCGTCCACGCGGTGGCAGGCGCTACAGGTGTACTTGTTCATCAGGGTGGTTATGTTCTCAGGAACCTTCACCTGGGCATTGGCGGTGTCGATGCTGGCCACAAGGGCAAGCGCCGCCGCCCACAACATTCCGATTTTCTTCTTCATTTTTATATGTTCAAATGGTTAATGGTATTGGAAAAGAACCGTCTATCTGGACAAAAGTAGGGAAGTGGGGGAATCTACGACATATTATCCGAAGTTTTTTCCGCTTCGTCTTCCTCGAACGCCCATTCCACGCGCAGTACTCGGCTATTAACGCCGAGGTTTTCGAAAAAGTGTTGCCAGTGCAACTGCTGGGACGATAAGTGGTCGGTTGGCGACTTCACTTCTACAAAATCGTATTCCTCGTCCTTCCAGATCAGCAGGTCAGGAAAGCCACGCGTATTTTCGCGCAGGTGTTTGGCCATTTCCAGCAGGATGGAGTGGAGCTGGGCAGGTTCAAGGTAGTGCACCAGCAGCAGCACAAGTTCGAGCATCCCATCGAACCAGGCAACCAAAACGTTAGCGGTACCAAATTTCTCTTCGTAGGTTTTCTTAATTAGGGCAGAAAAAGCTTTCTGATTATCAAGCTCTTCCAGTCGCGTGCGAAGTAAGGTTTCTCTTTTTATGTAAAAATCAGGCAAGAAAAAATCCGACGGCACCCGCTGCAAAGGGTGGTGGATAGCCCGCACATTAGTATCGTAAATAATATCCCAGAACACTAGTCCGAAAAGAGCCCGCCACGGCTCGTTCTCGCTGAATGCGGCCTCGTAGCCGCGCTCACGGAAGTACTCCATCACGCCCAATTCCACACGATAGCGGAAGGAAATCGGCACAGGTACGGCACCGGCCTCTTTCAAAGCCTTAGTCGTGCGTCGCACGACACGCTTTTTCTTATTCTTGATTTTTTCGCGGTAATCCAGGCCAAAAAACCGCTCGTCAGCGTTCTGCGGATGAGCGATCATGTCTTCGCAGAGCGCGAGGGCTTCGTCCACATCGCCAACGCGCTGTAGCAGTCGGGCGCGGCGCTCGCGGGAAGGTGCGTGGTCAGTAAGTTGATAGACCGCCAAGGCTTGCTCGGGTAGTTTCTTGCGTTCCAGCCAAGCACCAATGCGCAGGATAAGGCGACGGTACGAGGGTGCGGCAACTGCACTCAGTTCGCCGACTAGCCCGCCCTGCCAGTTCATGAACCAGTCGTAGATTTCTTCGGGCGGTAGTTCGTCCTTTTGGTCATGGAAAGTCTCGCCCGTGAGCGAGACCATAAGCTTGTCCTCCACATCCTTGCGCGTCTCAAAGCGAACGGAGAAGTTCTCCTCCTGAAATGATTGGTACTGCACGTGACCCAAATCACGGATGACGAACTCAGTCATATCGTTATGGCGATTGCCGAAGAAAAGAAACCGCATCATCATAGCCTCCACCTCATAGCCAACCTTTACGACGGGTTCCAGGACATCGAGCCCTTCGATCAGCTCCTCAGCCTTATATTCATGCATCAACCAACGGACGAGGTCAGGCTTGCGGATGCTTTTGGCGGGCATCACTATTGGGGCAAGGGCCTGAGTGAGCATCAGCAGTTCGGGTTTGGTAAAAAGGTCCACCACTTCGTCGGCTCGAGCGGCGTGCTGTTCGCCCAAGCCCTCGACAAAGCCCGTCTCAATCAGTTCGGTCAGCGCGGCCGGAATGTCTTCAAGTTCAGGATAAGAAAGCGCATTAACTTTAAAAAACGAGCCCCGGCGATTGGTGAAGCGTATGAATAGGCACTGTGCATCTTCGGACAGTAAGTCAAAGGCATCTAGAAATTCTCGCTCGGATCCGATCAGAATGGCATCGTAAAGTTTCCTGACAAAATCCATCACATAACGGTAGTTGTCGAGGTAGTATTTCGGGGGAAGATCAGGAGGTGTCGAAGTCAATTTTGAATGATAGAATTAGTGGCGGAGAAGCCCGCGCCGTGAGTGAGTAATCTTAGTTGAAAAATCACACCTGCTATTTTCATGATTAAAAGTAGCTATAAAAATAGAAGGATAAAATTTTAAAATTGTACTATACTTATTGTAAAAGCCTGATTTGTAGTAGTGTTATAGCATTTTGTCAAGAATACCTCTACATTTGTTTTTAGGAAATTTAACCCCAACTCCCTTATGAAAACACTTGACAGCTATGATTTTTCGGGCAAAAAGGCCTTGGTGCGCGTTGATTTTAACGTGCCATTAAACGATAAGTTTGAAATTACCGACGATACCCGGATTAAGGCCACTGTACCTACTATCGAAAAAATTCTGAATAGTGGTGGAGCCTGTATTCTGATGTCGCACTTAGGTCGGCCAAAGGATGGGCCAACCGAAAAGTACTCGCTGAAGCACCTCGTCAACCCTCTTTCGCTGGTTTTTGGGCGTACAGTAAAATTCGCTGATGACGCCGTGGGAGAGCAAGCTACTAAAATGGCGGCAGACTTGAAGTCAGGGGAAATCTTACTGCTGGAAAATCTGCGTTTTCATAAAGAGGAAGAAAAAGGTGATAAAGCCTTCGCCGAAAAACTCTCCAAATTAGGCGTTGTGTGGGTAATGGATGCCTTCGGTACCGCCCACCGTGCCCACGCTTCCACAGCAGTCATCGGACAGTTTTTTAAAGATAAAGTTTGCGGCTACGTGATGCAGTCTGAACTCGATAACGCCCAACGTCTGCTCGAAAACTCGGAGCGCCCCTTTACCGCCATCATGGGCGGAGCCAAGATTTCCGATAAAATCCTGATCATCGAGAAGTTGATAGACAAAGTCGACAACTTGATTATTGGCGGAGGTATGTCCTACACATTTTCCAAAGCCAAAGGCGGCAACATCGGCAAGTCCTTGTTGGAAGCCGATAAGCAGGATCTGACGCTGGAATTGATGGAAAAAGCCAAAGCCAAAGGCGTAAATCTTGTGCTGCCCGTTGACACAGTCATTGCCGACGATTTCAGCAACGACGCCGAGCGTAAAACCGTGAAGGCCGGACAAATTCCCGACGATTGGCAGGGACTGGACATTGGCCCGGAAACGCGTGAGTTGTTCGCCGATATCATCAGTAAATCTAAAACTGTTCTCTGGAACGGGCCAATGGGTGTGTTCGAATTCCCGAACTTCGCAAAAGGTACCAGCGCAATCGCCAAGGCAGTCGTGAAAGCAACCGAAGAAAACGATGCTTTCTCACTTATTGGCGGCGGCGATTCTGCCTCGGCCGTCAACAATGCGGGCTATGGCGATCGTGTGAGTTACGTCTCCACGGGCGGCGGCGCCCTATTGGAATACATGGAAGGCAAAACCCTCCCCGGCGTAGCAGCGCTGGAGGCGTAAATCGTTAAGGGATATTTTAGAAGTTTGAATGCCAAAAGGCAGCAATTCTACAAACGAATGCTGCCTTTTGGCATTTTCATGAGTGCCTTGAATCACACAATTCCAGTTGCCCAACCCGATCGTCTGGCCCTACGGGAAGCAACAGCTGCTACTGACTTTTGAATTTGAAATATGGGGATGGAGTATGACAAGCCTGCATCAACCCCAGCAGATCGTTTGCTATCTCCGGGTACTTGCTTGCCAAATTGTTACTTTCCGAAATATCCTCTTCCAGATTATACAACTCGACCGGAGAGCCATGGAAATTTTTGTGCAGATTCAGCCTGACGGCTTTCCACTTGCCTTTCCGAATGGCCTGCTTTCCATCCTTTTCATAAAATTCCCAATAGAGATAATGGTGTTTGGGTTGGGGGAGGCCAAGTAGTTCTGGAAGGAAGGAGATTCCGTCGATCTCACTGGGTACTTTTGTTTCGGTAATTTCGGCCAGGGTAGGCATGATGTCCCAAAAAGCTCCGGCAAAGTTGGATTCCGAGCCAGGTTTTACTTTTCCAGGCCAGCGGACAACCATGGGAGTCCGAATGCCTCCCTCGTATAAATCACGCTTCCGGCCGCGCAAAGGCCCCGAAGCCTTGAAGAATTCCAGGGTACCACCGTCGCCGTGGGCACCGTTATCACTGGTGAAAAACACGATCGTGTTATCGTCTATCCCCAGCTCTTTCAACAAGTCCATGATACGGCCCACATCTTTGTCCATCCGACTGATCATGGCCGCCTGAGTCTTCAATTTTACGTCCCAATCCTCATTTTTGTAAATGTTCAGATCGGGTACTTCAAGCGGACCGTGCGGGATCGTGAAAGGAACGTACAGAAAGAACGCGGTGTCTTTATTTGCTTTGATGTAGTCGAGCGCTTTGTCGGCCAGTACATCGTGGGAATAGGTTTTCCCTCCCGGCTGTCGGGAATTGCCTGACTGCCAAAATTTTTCACCGCGATTCCCTTCCAGATAATAGGGATAATAGCTGTGCGCGTGGCGCTGGCAGTTGTAGCCAAAAAAATCGTCGACGCCATGCTGATCCGGGGCGCCCGACGACTCTGCGCGCCCCATCGCCCATTTGCCATAACAGGCGGTCGCGTAGTTTTTTTGCTTCAAGACTTCAAAAATAGTGGTCTCCTCCGCCGGAATGGGCAATTGGCCCAGGTAGGACCTCCAATGACCAATCTCGTAGTTTCCTCTGACGTAGGCATTGCCGTTGTGTTTGCCGGTAAGTAGCGAACAACGCGACGGAGCGCATACTGTGGCGCCTGCGTAGAAATCAGTAAACCGCATACCTTCTTTGGCGATCTGGTCGATGCGTGGCGTCTTAATTTTCTCCTGACCGTAGCATCCAAGGTCACCGTAACCGAGATCATCAGCCATAATGAAAATGATATTTGGAGATTTGCTTTGGGCAATTGTATCGGCCGCAGCGCAAATTAAGGCCAGAAAAATGAGGATTGGGCAAGCGAGAACGCGGTTATTCATAGTCAGCGGCTTATGAGGATTTATCATGGAGCAATACGTCGAACTTGGTGCTCCAATGACTTGTAAAATTTGCAATACATACTTTTCAAAAAAAACGCCAACATCGAACGCCTGTTGGACTGTTCGATGCTGGCGTTTGTGAGCGGCATTAGATGCACTCAGGCATGCTGCCTCACAAGAACTTAAAAAATGGCGAATATTCGCTAAAACCGAGCTGATTTTCTCTTGCTATCTGTTCGTATCGGTTCAATAACCGGGATTTTGCTTTAAGGCTGGGTTGACGGTCAGCGCCGAGGTAGGTATTGGAAAAATCCGGCGGTAGGTATCCTCATTAGTTTTAAAACCCCAGCTTCCTTCGTACTTGCCGAAGCGAATCATGTCGTTGCGGTGCCAGGCTTCCCAGGCGAATTCGCGGCTGCGTTCGGCGTAAATATCTTCCAGATTCACACTTGCCAAAGCGGGCGAGGTAGTGCGAACTGCCCGCAACTGGTTGACGAGCGAAAGTGCCGTTTGTCCCTGCGTGGCAGTACCACCGCGCAGGATGGCTTCGGCTTTCATGAGGATAATGTCAGAATAGCGGAAAACAGGAATGTCGTTGTTCTGATTACGTGACGTAGAGGTAGCATCGGGGTAAAACTTGATATTGCGAAAGCCCATGTTCCAGCCGATTTCGTCGTTGCCTACGTCGAAAGTAGCGACATCCTGGCGTAAGATGATTTTTGGCGTCAATTCGACCTGATAGGTAAAGGCCGCTCCACCATCGGCGCCCGTGTAGAATTGGTCGTAGCCTTTCTTGGTCGTTTTCACGGTCACAGGCGTCGTGCCGTCGTTCATAAACTGCAGGCCCGTAAGCCACTGCTTGTTCCTGATGTCGTTTTCGTCGTTGAAGTGGGCGTAGAATTCGGGTAGCGTGCTGCGAGGCGCACTGGGCGTGAAGGGCAGGCCGAATTTGGCCCGCAGCGATCGCGCCAGGTCATAGCGGCCGTGGTACATATTGCTATTCGTACCGGGCAAAGACGCCGCTGCCGGATCGTAAGGAATAGCAAAGATGAATTCCTTCATCTGCGGGCCGTTGTTTGGGTAGAACATTTGCAAGTACGACGCCCGTGGTTCAAGAGCGTAAGCGCCCGAGCTAATCACGTTATCACAGGCAACTACCGCGTCGTTGTAGCGCTCAGTACCCGTGTAGTACTCGGCGTTCAGGTACATTTTAGCTAACAAAGCGTGGGCCATATATTGTGTAGCCCGGCCGTAGGTGGCTTGACCCGTAACTTTACTCAGGTTTGGTAAAGCTGCTTTCACTTCTTTTTCTATAAAAGAAAACACCTGCGCCCTGGGTACATTGGCGCGCGGCTTGAAGTCGCCGTAAGTGGTGTCAATGGGGACATTACCATAGAGATCCATCATCATAAAATACGCCAGGGCTCGGACCATTTTCAATTCAGCCAGATTGGTGGCTTTCGTCGTGACCGTAGCCGGAATGGTTTGACCCAGAATCGAGAGCGCCTGGTTGGTCGTGCCGATGACGGTCGATAACCAGTTCCAGTTCGCGTTGGTCCAACCGTGATCAGGGGTCCAGCTATGGTAGTGCATCATCGAATAGTTCTGGTTGTCGAACCAGTTACCGCCGCGGGCGGGCATAATAGCCTCATCGGTACTTAACGACTGGATCATCCAGTAGTCGATGGCATAGTTTCCGCGCAGCGCCGCGTAGGGTGGCCCGGATGCCTGAATAAACTGCGAAGTGTTTTGCGGAAAAATATCGGGGGTCAACTCAGTATTGACCGGAACGTCGATATTGTGACAGGAAGAGGTCAGGTACATCACGAGTACCAGAAATGCCCCGGAAGATAATAGCTTTTTCATATTGATTTTTTGAAAGGATAAAGGGAAGAAAGGAGGATGGAGCGGGGCGCCCCGTGGCGAGAGGAAAAATAGGGCAGGTCATAGAGCAAAAGAAATTTCTTGGTCGAATGGAAAATCCTTTCCTCCTCCATTAGAATGTTACATTGACCCCTATAAGAATAGTGCGGGTTTTGGGATAAAAATTGTTCATGTCGATGCCGGGTGCGAGACCACCCTGATTGACCTCAGGGTCGATGCCCGTGTATTTGGTGATGACGAAGGCGTTGTTGACCGAGGTGTAAACCCTGAGGTTTTTAACGTATTGCCCCAAGCTTTTGAGCGTGTAGCCCAGCGTGGCGTTGTCCAGACGCACATAACTACCATCTTCGATAAAGCGGGTCGAGTACTTGAACGAGTTGACATCCGTCGTTTTTTCATCAGCCGCGTCTACCAGGATGTTGGTGAATTGGGCTGTGCTGGGCCGGAAGAGATCGGCGCGGGTAGTATTGAAAATTTTGTTGCCGAACACGCCCCTGAAAAACAAGTTAAAATCCAGGTTTCTGTAGTTCAGCGAGTTGGTCCAGCCCAGCAGCAGCTTGGGTTGTGGGCTACCTACGTACCGATAGTCTGTGCCTACGGCTGGGGTGGTGGTCAAATTACCGTTACCGCCCAGGTATTGCGACACGCCCTGGTCATTCTTGCCTTCATACTGCAGGCTAAAAAACTGCCCGAGCGGCTGGCCCGCTTTCAATATTTGCAGCGAACTTCCCGTTTGTCCCGATCCGCCTGTACCCGTGGTGCGAACCGAATCCCCCCCCACGAATAGCGGATTGGTTAGGCTGGTGATCTCGTTCTTGTTGTGCGCCAGGTTTAGCCCAGTCGTCCAGCTGAAATCCTTGGTTCTGACGGGTGTGGAGTTCAAGCTAAATTCGATGCCCCTGTTGCTCATGCTGCCACCATTAGCCGTAATGCTTCCAACGGGTACCAGCACGGGATTCACCCGGTAGGAGTAAATCATACCCGTGGTTTCTTTGTCGTATACTTCCAGTGTACCACTCAACTTGCCTTTCAAAATCGTGAAATCCAGTCCGATGTTACCCGTGGCGGTCTTTTCCCATTGCAAATCAGGATTCGCGGCCTGCGTGGGGCCGAGGGCGGCAGTCTGTACGCCATTGTAATAATAAGTACCTCGGCTGCCCGAGATGAATTGCGCGGTGTAGGCGTTGAAACCCGAAGAGTTACCCGTCACACCGTAACTAGCACGAAGTTTGAGGTCGGCAAAAACACTTTGGTTTTGCATGAATCCTTCCTGCGCGATGCGCCAGGCCACGCCAACGGCGGGGAAATAGCCCCACTTGTTATTGGCGCCGAAAACCGAACTCCCATCGCGCCGGATTGACCCTTGCACCAGGTACTTGTCATTGTAGTTGTAGTTGACACGAGCGAAGTCAGAGATTAACCTATTTTCCTGATACACGCCGTCGGGACCATAATTGATCCGGTATGATGGTACCGCGTAGGGATTGCTCAGTGCAAGGTTGTTGTAGCCGATGTTATCCACCGGGAAGTTGGTAGCGGACGTCTGGAAGCCGTCGCCCGACACGTTTCCTTGCCAGGAATAGCCCAGCACAGCATTGATATTGTGGTCACCGAAGGCTTTATCCCACGTGAAAAAAGTCTCAAGAACTTTGCGGGTCGTTTGGTAAGTGTTCCGCAAAGCCGAGCCGTTGACGCCGAAATTCAGCAAACTGCGGCCTCCCCCAGGTTCGGTGCTGCTGTAAAACTGGGCGCTGTTGTACTGCGTGTAGTAGCTTTCGTATGATTCGTTATGCTGCGAGTTATTGCTTTGGTACGACAAATTCAAATCGTAGGAAAACCCGGCGGGCAGCTGCAGGTGCGTATTGAACGAGCCGATCAGGGTATTGTATTTGTCGTTGTCCTGAGCGTGGTCGATAATCGCTACCGGATTGAAATAGCCCGTACCCTGAAAGTTCTCGAAATACGTGCCATCATCATTTTTGACGGGCGACACGGGGAGGTACTCGATCATCTGCAACAACACGTTATTGCGCAACGGAGTGTTGTTGGCGTTGCTGTTCGAGTTGGTCACATTCAGGCTAAACCGCAGCTTATCATTGAAGGCGTATTGATCCACAGCCAGCCGCGCAATCACCCGATTCAAATCGCTTTTCAACATAATTCCCTGCTTGTCGAAGTAGTTCAGGCTGGCGCTGTAGGTGCTGTGTTCGGTTCCGCCGCTGATGGACAGGTTATGGTTTTGTGAAAAAGCACTGCTACGCTGTACTTCTTTTTGCCAGTCAGTATCGACTCCTTTGTCATCGACAGGTGAAAAGGATTGACCATTGGCCGTCAAAAAAGCACGCAGTTGCCCGGCGTCCATCACTTCTAGCTTGCTGGTCACCTTCTCGATGCCTGCGTAGCCGCTGTAGCTTATTTGCATTTGCCCGTTTTTGCCCCGCTTCGTCGTGACCATCGTGACGCCGTTGGCGGCACGGTTTCCGTAGATGGCAGTGGCAGCGGCATCTTTCAGGACATCGATGGAAGCAATGTCATCCGGCGCAATAATTGAAATATCCGCGCCGGGTACGCCGTCAATTACGTAGAATGGCCCTTGTGAACTGTTGATCGTGGAAGCCCCACGCAGGATCACCGCTGCCGGGCGGTTAGGGTCGCCATTGGCCGAAATATTCAGACCCGGCACTTTGCCCTGCAACAATTGGCCGACATCACTAATAGCTCCCCGGTTGAGTTCTTCAGGTTTGATGGTGCTAATCGCACTCGTCAGGTTCTTGCGCGATTGCGTACCATACCCCACGACTACTAATTCATTCAATTGCCTATTGTCCACGCTCAGTGTCACCTCAATGCTGCTGCGGCTACCGACAACCACCTCTTGCGGCGCGTATCCAACAAAGGAAAAAACCAGTGTGGTGCTGGCATTATCGTATTGCGTGGGAACCAAGAGCGAGAATCTGCCTTCGGCGTCCGTCGAAGTACCCACCGTGCTGCCTTTCAATAGGACATTTACCCCCGGTAGACCCGCGCCATCGGCACCATCTGTGATCCTACCGGTAACCGTCTGATCGGCTGCTTGACGA
>NZ_JBGSXF010000622.1:0-2517 GCF_041751555.1 Persicitalea sp.
CCTCCCAAACACATCATCGGGATGTGGCGCAGCCCGGTAGCGCACACGCCTGGGGGGCGTGGGGTCGCAGGTTCAAATCCTGTCATCCCGACTAAGAAGGAGATAAGCCATGCTTGTCTCCTTTCTTTTTTGGTTCGGTACCACCCGCGACTGTTGATTTTCAAAATCCTACAAGCCCGATAAAAGTAAAACCCTGTCCATTATGGAACAGGGTTTTCTTATGCGTGATGCTCTTTGAAACTACTCAATACACAAACTCCCCAAACTCCGACCGGATCGTTAAATGCTTCTTTTCGGCAGCTTCTACCCGTCCTACCACTTGGGCCGCAATGCCGAACGATTCTGAAATCTCCATCACCCGCGCGGCCTGCGCTTCGGGTAGGTACACCTCCAGGCGGTGGCCCATGTTGAATACCTGGTACATTTCTTGCCAGCTCGTGTTGCTCTCGCTCTGAATCAATCGGAACAAAGGAGGAACCGGAAAAAGATTATCCTTAATAACGTGCAGGTTGTCGATGAAATGCAGGATTTTGGTCTGGGCACCGCCGCTACAATGCACCATACCGTGAATTTTGGCCCGTAGTTCATCGAGCAGGGCCTTGGCCACGGGGGCGTAAGTGCGGGTAGGCGAAAGAATGAGTTGGCCGACGTTCAGCGGGGTACTTTGCACAGGGTCCAGCAGGTTTTTGCTGCCGCTGTAAATCAAATCATCGTTGACTTCCGGGTCAAAGCTTTCGGGGTACTTTGCGGTCAGGTATTTACTCAGCACATCGTGGCGGGCGGAGGTAAGGCCGTTGCTACCCATGCCGCCATTGTAGGTAGTTTCGTAGGTGGCCTGCCCGAAAGAGGCTAGTCCCACGATCACATCGCCCGCCCGGATGTTGGCGTTGTCCACGACCTCAGCGCGTTCCATGCGGGCGATTACCGTACTGTTGACCGTAATGGTGCGCACCAAATCGCCCACGTCAGCGGTTTCGCCGCCCGTGCTGTAAATCTCTACCCCGAAACCGCGCAGCATTTCCAGTACTTCCTCGGTACCGTTGATAATTTCGGCGATTACCTCGCCGGGGATGCGGTTTTTGTTGCGGTCGATGGTGGATGAAAGCAGCATCGGCCCCGTCGCACCCACGCACAGCAGGTCGTCGGTGTTCATCACCACGGCGTCCTGCGCAATGCCGCGCCACACCGACAGGTCGCCCGTTTCTTTCCAGTAGAGGTAGGCCAGCGAGGTCTTGGTACCCGCGCCGTCGGCGTGCATGATGGTACAGTAGTCCGGGTCGCCGGCCAGCGTGTCGGGGACTATTTTGCAAAAAGCCTTGGGGAAAAGCCCCTTGTCGATGTTGGCGATGGCCTTGTGGACGTCTTCCTTAGAAGCCGAAACGCCCCGTTGTAAGTAGCGCATTTTAATTGTGAATGAGAGAATGAGAGATTGAGTGAATGATAAGTGTGAATGAGAGACGGGGCCACCCCTTAGCTTTGTGAGAGATTTCTGGCGAAAGCAACATTCTCTAATTCACTCAATCTCTCATTCAAAATTAATAAGAAAGTCCAATCTCCTCCCGCACTTTGTCCAGCAGTGTCATGAGGTTACGGCTGTCCTGGTGCGACCAGTCGGGGTTTTCGGTGAGGCCCGCGCGCAGGGCTTGGCCGACGGACTCGATTTCGTAGTTGTAGCCGTGGGCCTCGCGCTCGAACTCGAAGCGCTCGGGTTCGGCATCGGTCAGTTCCAGGGTAAGTGCCTGACTATTGTGCCAACGGCCATGGACGCGGATACAGCCCAACTCGCCATAGACGATGGCTTCGCAGTCGGTGCGGGCCAGGAAGGTGCAATCCAGGAAGGCAAAGGCGTCGGAATCGTAGGTAAGTACCATACCCGTGGAGGCATCCACGCCCGTATCGCTGAATACAGCGGAGGCTTTCGTCGTTTCGGGCATGCCCAGGACAGCGTAGGACCAAAACAGTGGATAAATGCCAATATCCAGCAGCGCACCGCCGCCAAGTTCTTTATTGAAAAGTCGCTTGCGGGGATCTTGGATCGCCTTGAAACCGAAGTCGGCCCGGACACCAAGTACCTTGCCTATGGCCCCTTTCCTGATCAGTTCCAGCGTTCTCAGCGTGGTGGGCATAAATCGGCTCCACAGGGCTTCCATCAGGAAAAGCTTTTTGCTTTTTGCCTTTCCGATCATTTCCTCGACCTCGCCCAGGTTCATGCCGAAAGGTTTTTCGCACAACACGGCCAGGCCCGCTTCGAGACAAAGCAGCGTGTGGGCATGGTGGCCCACGTGTGGCGAAGCGATATAGACCACGTCCAGTTCGGGGCAGCCGGCCAGTTCGGCGTAGCTGCCGTACGCGTAGGGCGCGTCGTATTCTTCGGCAAATTCTTTGGCACGGTCCAGGTCACGCGAGGCGACGGCCATGAGTGTAGCGCCCTCGACGCGGGCGAGGTCCTGGGCGAATTTGTGGGCGATGTGGCCCGGAGCGAGTATGCCCCAACGGATGAGTTTCAATTGTGAATGA
>NZ_JBGSXF010000623.1:0-3887 GCF_041751555.1 Persicitalea sp.
GAAGATCCCCGCTCCGGTATGTTCGGCAGCGGTGGTTCGTCAAGCAAAGAATCCAAGGGCGGCGAGAAATCCCGCACTCCAGTGCTGGACAATTTCGGTCGCGATCTTACCAAATTAGCCGAAGTCGGTAAACTTGATCCCATCGTGGGTCGTGAGAAAGAAATTGAGCGCGTGGCCCAAATCCTGAGCCGCCGCAAGAAAAACAATCCGATTCTGATCGGTGAGCCGGGTGTCGGTAAGACAGCCATCGCCGAGGGACTGGCCCTCCGCATCGTACAGAAAAAAGTCTCGCGGGTACTTTTTGGCAAGCGTGTCGTCACGCTCGACCTTGCCTCGCTGGTGGCAGGTACCAAGTACCGTGGCCAGTTCGAGGAACGCATGAAGGCTGTGATGAATGAGTTGGAAAAATCACCCGACGTAATCCTGTTCATCGACGAGCTTCACACGATCGTCGGCGCGGGTGGTGCATCCGGTTCACTGGATGCTTCCAATATGTTCAAGCCTGCTTTGGCGCGGGGCGAAATCCAATGCATAGGGGCTACAACCCTGGATGAATATCGCCAGTATATAGAGAAGGACGGTGCCTTGGCCCGCCGTTTTCAGATGGTGATGGTGGATGCCACCTCGGTCGAGGAAACGATTGAGATTCTGCAAAATATCAAAGACAAATACGAAGAACATCACCACGTCAACTACACGACCGAGGCGTTGGAATCGGCGGTCAAGCTCTCGGAACGATACATTACCGATCGTTTCCTGCCCGACAAAGCCATTGACGTAATGGATGAAGTGGGTGCCCGCGTGCACATCAGCAACATTACTGTTCCCGAAGACATCCTGAAACTCGAAGAGCAAATTGAGAATATTAAGCAGGAGAAAAACCGGGTGGTCAAAAGCCAAAAATATGAGGAAGCCGCTCAACTACGCGACCGCGAAAAGAAGTTGATCGACCAACTCGACCGCGCTAAGCAACTTTGGGAGGAAGAAACCAAGCAAAAACGCTATACCGTCACTGAGCAAAACGTGGCCGAAGTAGTTGCCATGATGACGGGCATCCCGCTGACCAACGTGTCGCTGGACGAAGGCAAGAAATTGCTGCACATGGCCGATGAACTTAGAGCTAAGGTGATTGGTCAGGATCCTCCCATCGAGAAGCTGGTCAAAGCCATTCAGCGGACGCGCGTGGGTCTGAAGGATCCCAAGAAGCCTATCGGTTCCTTCATTTTCTTAGGCCCGACGGGTGTAGGTAAAACGGAATTAGCCAAAGTACTTGCTACCTACCTCTTCGATAAGGATGACGCTCTGGTGCGTATCGACATGAGCGAATACATGGAGAAATTCAGCGTCTCACGTCTCGTGGGCGCGCCTCCCGGCTACGTCGGCTATGAAGAAGGCGGTCAGTTGACGGAGAAAATTCGTCGTAAACCATACAGCGTCGTGCTGCTGGACGAAATTGAAAAAGCGCACCCGGATGTTTTCAACATTTTACTGCAAGTACTGGACGATGGCATCCTTACCGACGGTCTGGGACGCCGCGTGGACTTCCGTAACACCATCATTATTATGACCTCCAACATTGGAGCGCGTGACTTGAAGGATTTTGGTAGCGGCATCGGATTTGCCACCAAGAAAAGCGAAAACCAGGATGAGGTGATGCGTAGCACGATCCAAAGTGCCTTACGCAAGGCATTCTCACCTGAGTTCCTGAACCGCCTGGACGACGTGATCGTGTTCAGTTCTTTGCAGCGGGAGGATTTACATAAGATTATCGACATTTCACTCGACAAACTGTTCAGCCGGGTCAAGGGTCTGGGCTACGAAATTGAGTTAACGGTTTCGGCCAAAGACTTTCTGTCTGAAAAGGGCTACGATCCGCAATACGGCGCGCGTCCTTTAAACAGGGCTATTCAAAAGTACCTTGAAGATCCAGTTGCTGAGGAGATTTTGAAAGGCGATCTGCGCGATGGTGACGTGCTGGTAGCTGACCACGACGGCGACGCTGAACAACTCAGCATCACGGTGCGCAAAAAAGCCGAAGAAGTCGCGAACAACTAGCGACTGATTGCTCAAAACGGGGTCTGATTCCTAAGTTTTGATAAATATTCCAGAAAAGACCGCTCTATCAAGCGGTCTTTTCTATGTTTTTAGAATAATTATTGGCGCTCTTTTCCTGCAAGACGAATTACTGGCCTTGTATTTGCCGTTAAGAATGTCAAAAGTGTCGAGTGAGTTTAGGAAAAGAGTGATTTTGAAAATTTCTAATCATATGGAGAAGTCTACGAGCAATAAGGAAAACAGGCAGAGGGTCGGGGAGCGAAGGAAGTCGGACAAAGTGAAGAAAAGCTACGCCTCTAATAAACCTTGGTGGCTGGTGATTTTTATTATGGTGCTGCTAGCGGGATTTCTTTTCTACGTTAGATGGCTTAACTCTCCGGCGGCCAAAGAATACCGCAGCTTCTGGGCTTATTTAGTGGAGCCTAAGTCCACCGCAGTAATTTCAGACTCCTCGGCTGCCCCGGAGGACGACATAGCCTCGCTGTTTGGTAACGATTCAACTCCGGGCAGCGAAGCAGGATTTGCTGATAATGAAGACGAATGGGCCCAAGGCACCTCGGCTCCCGCAAAACCTTCGGAGAGCGAGTTGTTGGGTAATAGTAGCAATAGAGTCGCTGAAAATACTCCAGTCTCGGCGCCTTCTCCTGCACCCCCGACTGTGGCTCCAGCCTCTTCGGGCGGAGGGACGGTTTATGTTATCAACGCGGGTGAATTCAAGACAAAAGGCTCTGCGCAATTCCGAGTGAGCGAACTTCGGCAAGGCAACTACCGCGCCCAACTCATCGAGCCCACCTCACCGGACGGGATATACAAAGTCGTCGTCGGCGAGTACCAAAACGAAGAGACGGCCCAAACCGTAGCGCGCTCGATGAGTTTTATTCTGGAAATCAAAGCTTCAGTGGAAGAGAGGAGGTAGGAGGGGACTGGCGAACCTTAGCCGGTCGTCTACCATTCAAGTTTTGAAAAGGCCTGATCATCTGCCCTACAAAATCTTTGGGAAAATCTTCTCCTTCGGGCAGACCGACGGGTAGGTGCTCATCATTACTCGGCCAGTAGTCGGTTCGGAATAAATAATCCCAAACACTCAGCGTAATGCCGTAATTGAAACCCGTTGGATGCGACGCCGGCATTTCTTTGGCATGATGCCACAAGTGCATCTGAGGACCATTTATAAGGTACTTCATTTTTCCTAAATGAATGAACAGATTGGCGTGGCCTAACTGACCAGTCACTAAGGTGAAGATGTGCACAATGAAAAAGTCTTTGATTCCAAAACCAATCATCGCCAGCGGCAAGTACTCCAAAGTTCGGTATATAATGTTCTCCATAAAGTGGTAGCGAAGCAAAGCAGCGAAGCCCATTTCCTCCACGCTATGGTGCACCTTATGAAACTCCCACATCCACGGCACGTGATGCAGCAACCGATGAATATTCCACTGCATGAAGTCGCGCAGGATGAAGATAAATACCAGTTGCAGCCAAGTCGGTAAACTGGCTACCTCGATAGCCACGATATTGGTAACTCCGAATAGGCCCAGAAAATCGTTGAAGAGTTCCACGCCCACCATCGACAGCGCATTATAGGCAATGAGGGAAAACAGGAAGTAATTCCAGAGCATATAAAAGGCATCCACCCAGAAATCCTGCCGAACGAGCGGCTGATTCTTGCGCCATGGAAACAGAACTTCCAGCAGCCAAATCGCTACGGACGCCCCGAGAAGCCAGTAGAAGTAGCTGTGCCAACTTGGGTGCAGGATTTCGTTTTTGAGATAATCCCAATAGCCCGAATAAGCCCCTCCGATTATCCCAATATACTTGCTCATTTCTTCTCA
>NZ_JBGSXF010000624.1:0-5020 GCF_041751555.1 Persicitalea sp.
TTCAGATTATCCGCCGCCGACTGAATTGATGCCATCGCGACGGGAGTGGGATTGGGTAAGTCGGGCGTAGGTTCCACGGAAGGTACTGGGGTAGTAAAATTGCTCACGATCGGTGTTGCAGCGCCTACAGGTGCCGTCACCACCAGACTAGCGCGGCAGTCGTCCAGTTCGGCGCGGCGCTCGGCGATGGACTCGCATAGTTCGTTGATATGACCCGATCTGGTTAATCGCCCCAGTAGCCAACCGATAAAGGCCGCTAATGCCAGCAAGAGGAGCATCTCGACAATAGACGTGGGAAGGTTTAGTGGTTCAAGTTGTAAGAGCAGCATAATAAACGAGGGGTCAGGGTTAGGAAATACGGCCTTTGTTCGATTCTTCCTGCCAGGCTTTGAGTTCGTCCCATTTGCCCTCGGCGGCGAATTCGGCCTGTTGCGACCATGACTCAGGATCATGCATCTGAAAGCGCGACCCAGCCGCCCGGAGGATATCCTTGAGTCGCTCGTAGCTGGCTTCGTTCAATTGCCGGAACGTGACAATGCCTTCCTTATTCAGCAACTCTTCGATTTTCGGTCCGATACCTTCCACTATCTTAAGGTTGTCGTGTTTCGGCGGTGCGACGGGTAGTTCGGCTACTTGCGCCACAATGGCGTCCATCGGTTCGGGGGCAAGCACTACGGGAATTTCCGTTACGGCAGATGGGGTTGGCTTTTCTGCCTCTACTACCGCAGGAGGAATAGCCGCTACCGGAACCTCTACGGGCGTAGAAGCCTCCTGTGTACGCTGACAATCATCAAGCTGGGCGTCTAATCCGGCGAGTTCGTCTTCTAGGTCTACGATTAGGCCGCGTCGGCTGCGATAGCCGATGATGTAGCCAATGGTACCAGCCACAAACAGCATTAGCGCATGCTGCCACCAGGCATCGGGATTGTTTAGGGGATTTAAGTTAAACATGGGGAAGGTTGGGTTTAGTTACTGCACTACGATGTCCACCCGTCGGTTGGCGCGACGGCCCTCGGCGGTATTATTGGATTCCTTCGGTTGGGTTTCGCCTTTGCCCTCGGTCACGAGTTGGCCGGCGGCTATGCCCGTGCGAATCAGCTGTTTCTTCACCCCTTCGGCTCGCTGTTTTGACAGCCTCAGGTTAGAGGCTTTTTCACCCTCGTTATCAGAATGCCCGGTTAAAAGGAGTTTCTTGTCAGGGTTTGTAGCCAGGTACTTCTGGGCTTCTTCGATAAATTGCCGATTGGCATCTGTCTTAATGTAGTTAGCACTAGCCGTGGGGAAGTAGAGATCCATTGGTTTAAAGACACCTTCGTATTTCTGGGCATTGGCCAGTCCTTCCTCCGAGTCGGGGATAGGGTCCTTAACAACTAAATCTATTCCCCCACGCATGGAGTCGGGGCTGAACACGATATCGCCCATCAATTGGCTACTCGTCGTGAGCATTTCGGCATTCGCGCCCTGACTGACCAGATAGGTTTTGACACCCTCAGCACGGGCGATGCCCAGGTCGGGATAGGTGGTGCCGTTGGTTTCGGCGGATGAATAGTAGCCGACGACATTCAGCCGCTTGCCGGGATTGGCAGTGAGGTAGGCAACCAGCGAATCGAGTTCAGTACGAACCTGACTCATGCTGGCCTCGGCCCCGGACTTTACAAAACCGAAATTACCATCGGCCCGCAGATCCAGACCGCTACCATCGGTAATGTACAGCGGCTCGACCGCCGGGGATTCTGCTGTCCCGGTTGTGACGGGAGCAGCTTCGTAGCACATTTCCTTGATTTTACAGACGTGCCAATAGGTGGAGAGCCCCATCCATACGAACAGGGCAATCCACCAGGGTGCATTGTTGGTTGACATAGTATTTAGAGGAAGTTGGGGTAGCCTATCTAACGAGTGGCGCGACTGAATGTCACGCTCCTCGCCGAAATGTATCCAACAAAGCATACTTTTTATTTTATATAATCAAAAAAAAGCCCGCTTCTCGAAAAAAAGCGGGCTTTTTGTAAAAGGACAGGAAATCTAACGATTCATCGAGATCAAAAACTCCTCGTTGTTGCGGGTTCCCTTCATGTTATCGAGGATGAAATCCATAGATTCCATAGGATTCATGTCGGACATGTGCTTGCGCAAAATCCATACTTTCTGCATCGTTTCTTTATCGAGCAGCAGGTCCTCACGGCGGGTGCCGGAAGCCACTACGTCGATGGCCGGATAAACCCGCTTATTGGCCAGTTTACGGTCAAGTTGGAGCTCCATGTTGCCTGTGCCTTTGAATTCCTCAAAAATCACCTCGTCCATTTTGGAGCCCGTATCGATCAGAGCCGTAGCGATTATCGTCAGCGAGCCGCCTTTCTCCACGTTACGCGCCGCGCCGAAAAAACGCTTGGGTTTGTGCAGGGCGTTAGCATCCACACCGCCGGAAAGAATCTTACCGGAAGAAGGTACCACCGTATTGTAAGCCCGCGCCAGGCGCGTGATAGAATCCAGCAAAATCACCACGTCGTGACCGCACTCGACCATACGTTTGGCCTTTTCCAGCACGATACTCGCCACCTTCACGTGCCGGTCGGCCTGCTCGTCGAAGGTCGAAGAGATTACTTCGGCCCGAACGCTGCGTTGCATGTCTGTCACTTCCTCGGGTCGTTCATCGATCAATAATATGATAAGGAAAACCTCCGGGTGATTGCGCGTGATGGCATTGGCGATTTCTTTTAGCAAAACGGTTTTACCCGTTTTAGGCTGTGCCACGATCATACCGCGTTGTCCCTTGCCAATAGGCGCGAACAAATCTACTACCCGTGTCGAATACTGGTCGGGACGGCTACTGAGGTTGAGGCGTTCTTCGGGAAATAGCGGAGTCAGATACTCGAATGGTACGCGGTCGCGGATTTCTTCGGTTGTTTTACCGTTGACGAGTTCGACGCGCAGCAGGGCGAAGTACTTTTCACCTTCCTTAGGCGGGCGGATTTGGCCTTTGACGGTATCGCCCGTTTTCAAGCCGAATAATTTTATCTGCGAAGGAGACACATAAATGTCGTCGGGACTGGCGAGGTAGTTGTAGTCCGCCGAGCGCATAAAGCCGTAGCCTCCATCCTGCATTATTTCCAGTACGCCTTCGTTGGTGATGAGGCCATCGAACTCGCGCACGTAGTTATTGTAGTTGCGCTTGATCTTGTTGGTCTGATCCTCGCGGGACTGGCTGCTTTGGCGGTCAATACCACTCTGACGATCACTGTTATTTTGCCGATCGTTCTTTTTCGGGCGAGAACCCTTGTCAGCATTGCTGTTTTTGTCGCTTCCGCCCTGTTCTTCGGTATCCGATCTCGAATCATCCGTCTTCTCTTCCTTCGCAGTGGCATCCTGCGTTTCCGTATCGGCAGGCTCAGTGGACAGCGCTACGCCCGAGTCTTTCGAAGTATCACCTCCTTCAATCGCTTCGTCAGTAGTCCCAGCTTCTGATACTACCTTTTTCGTCGGCTTGGCCGAGCGTGAAGAAACTTTGGCGGTCGCCTTGCGGCGGACCGGGGTTTTGGGCTTTTTATCTTCGTCGGAAGACTCACTAGCTACAGTCTCTTCGGGCTCTTCGGGCGCGGCTTCTTCGTTCGATGCAGCCGGACGGCGGGCGCGCTTTTTCTTGGGTTCGGCCACAGCAGTTTCAGCAGAAGCAGAAACGTCGGAAGCGCTTACACCCGGCATAACGGCTTGTTGGCCGAGGATTTTGTAAACGAGCTCTTTCTTAGAAAGCTTGCCGTGGTCTTTCACGTCAAATTTTTCCGCAATCGTGCGCAACTCCGAGAGGAGTTTCAAATTCAATTCATCAATTGTAAGCATAGGGGAATGGGTGGGTAGAGAGAGACTCTACCGGGTAAGTAATTGGTAATGATTATTTTGAATTAATAGGTAGTAGAAACAAAGCTTGTGGGAAAATCACATCGGCTCAAACGACGGGGCAGTCGGGAGAAAACAATAAAAGGAGGTAGGCAACCCTGGGGTAGTCCGCGCGAGGGTTAATTCTGGAAACTTGGGAATGGCAAAAGCTGGAATCGGCTGCAATGATAACGCAATTTCACCAAATTACAATTTATGCGGTTTTTGTTTTGATGCGTAGCGTCTCGAATATTTTTACGATAAGACGGAGAAAGCAATAAGAGGGAACAATTTGTTCCGGCAAGTTTGGATTAAAAGCAGAGATTATTGGCGGAAGGGATCGAACGCGAATATACGCCGACGCTTTTATAAATGCAAATCAAGGCCTTTTTGTTCCAAACCGTAGCTATTTGCAACATTTTGAAGCAACGAGGCAAACGATTCTGAGCCAAACCCCGTCTCCCTCTGCGTTCAGTTAGTTTATGTGCAAATAAAAGGGGACTTTTGCGGAATTATGAACTTAGTGGTGGACGCAGGCAATACTTTTTCCAAAGTCGGCTGGTTTGAAGGCGACGAACTACGGCGTCACGAATCACGGCTGACGTTCTCTGAATTGCTTAGTACTCTGCGTTCGGCTTCCGTCGAACACGTTATTTTTTCGTCGGTGAGCCATGAAGTCGAAAAAATTCGGGGGGCGCTCCAACCAAACGTGCCGATTTTGGCTCTAAGCAGCCAAACGCCCGTTCCGCTCGTAAAAGAGTACCATACGCCCGACACATTGGGTGCCGACCGAATTGCGGCGGCGGTGGGAGCAGCCGTTCTCTTTCCGGCCGAAGATCGGCTGGTGATCGACATGGGAACCTGCATCACCTACGATCTGGTGGATCAGGCCGGACGTTTTCAGGGAGGGGCCATTTCGCCGGGGATGCGTATGCGATTCAGAGCGATGCACTCGTTTACGCAACGGCTTCCGCTCGTCGAACCGGAAACCGAGGTACCTCTGCTGGGGAAAAGTACCCGACTGTCGATGCTGAGTGGGGTGATGAACGGGCTGATCGCTGAGATAAATGGCCTGGTAGTAGCCCATCGCGCAGCCTCGCCCGACTGCCGGGTGGTCCTTTGCGGCGGCGACGCGCGCTATTTTGAAAAT
>NZ_JBGSXF010000625.1:0-12651 GCF_041751555.1 Persicitalea sp.
CAAGTTGCTTTTTGCGGTGCTGGTCTTGTTTGAGGGCAAGCTGTAGTAGGCCGTCCGCTGGGAATTGTTGAGAAAGCTGTTCGGATTGCGAAATGATTTGATTCAAGTCGTTGATTTCGCGAATGATAATATCAGGATTGCGGGGTTCAATCATGGCTCAATAATTTCGATAAATCCTTTTGAATATCCGTCGCGGTCGTGTCCAAACCACCTTTCAAAGTACGCTGTGCGCAGTTTTGTGTTCTCAAAACGCGGGTCGCTCTCTGGATACACGGGTACCAAATGAGCGTCTATTCGGTACTTTTCCATCGACCCTCCAACGGTAAAATAAGGTATTAGTTTTTCAAGCGCGTTATCCAGGTTGTCATTGAATGGAATGAAGTTAACGAGATCGATGTCCTCTGGATCAGATTTCAGGGTTACGAAACTTCCGTTCAACCATTGAGAGACGGACGCGTCTGTTATATCAAAAAGATCAATCCGATCTGTATCAAGTTCTCGTAAAGCTCGTGACGTGTAAGTGACTCTGTAAACTCCTGTACAAATGTTCCAAAACACGTTTCGAGGTTTGCCTCAACCCGTCGATAAGGAATCATATTACCTCGCCCGTCGAAACTTAAGATCATTCTAAGCAGCTAGTTTAATCTTTTCAAACTTAAACAAAATCCAGCGCAAACGAAAGCAACGAATCCTGTACCTTATTCTCGACTAGCCCAATGCCTTCCGCGTACTACAAATTCCAAATCTGTCTTCGGCAACCCAAACCGCTCGTCACCCATCGGGAAAGGCCGCGTTTCGCCCGTCAGCGCGTAGCCGCCCCGCTCGTACTTTCTTCCTCCCTTATTCACTCCGCAGCGACTTCACCGGATTCACCAGCGCTGCCTTCATGCTCTGGAAAGTCACCGTCAGTTGGGCAATGACGACGGCCAGCAGGCCCGCCGCCACGAACAGCCAGGCGTCGATGTCGATGCGGTAGGCGAAGTCCTGCAACCAGGAGTCGACCGCCCACCAGGCGACGGGAACGGCTATGACGATGCCCAGCCCGACCAGTTTCAGGAAATCTTTCGACAGCAGCCCGACGATGCCGACGACCGACGCGCCCAGTACTTTGCGGACACCAATTTCCTTCACCCGCCGCTCGGCGGAGTAGGACGCCAGCCCAAACAAACCAAGGGCCGAAATGAAGACGGCCAGCCCCGCCAGAATACCCACGATCTCGCTGACCTGGCTATCGGCGCGGTAGAGTTTGGTAAAATGCTCATCCAGAAACGAGTAGCTGAACGTCTCCTCGGGTACCTGATCGTTCCAGATTTTTTTAATGGCGGCGATAGCCTTCTTGGAGTCCTTACCCTTGACCCGAATCGACATTTCCGAGTAACCCCAATGCTGTTGGTTGTACATGGAAAGCGTTTCAATTTTGTGGTGGAGCGAGTTGAAATTGAAGTCTTTGGCGATGCCGACGATGGTACCCAGCGAATCGGTTTTCTCATCCCGAAGGCCGAAGCGCGTCCCGACCAGCGATGCGATGTCCGGCCGGGCTTCTTCCTTCAATAACTCCTTCGCGAGCGATTCGTTGATGATGTATGTTCGCCCGTCGTCCGAGGCATCGTCGCGGAAGTTTCGTCCGGCCACGAGTTCGATTTTGTACAGCGACAAGTAATCGTGATCGACCACCACGTTGGACGTGCCGACTTGCCGCGCGGGGCTATCGGCCTGAAATTCCATGCCCCATTGATGTATATTGTTGCCCAGCCGCTGCTGCGAGGCCGACACGGCTTCGACCAGGGAGTTAGCCAGTAGTTCTTTCTTCAAAGACTGGTACTTCTCTCCCGATTTGCGGTCGAGCGGCACCAGAACCACCTGGTCAGTCTGGAAACCGGGGTCTTTGTCGCGCATGAAGTTGAGTTGCTTCAAGGCGAATCCGGTGCCGATGATCAGGAAAACCGCACTACTGAACTGCGCGACCACCAGGGCGTTGCGGAAAGTACTTTTGCCCGTACGGATCGAGCCTTTGAGTACCTTGGCGGCCTCGAACGAGGACAAATACGCAGCCGGATACAGGCCCGAAAGTATCCCAATCAGCGCCGTTCCGCCCAGCACGGTGAGCAGGAGTTTGGGATCGGTAAAAATCGCAAAGTCCAGGCTACGGTCGCTCATGCTATTGATGTACGGCAGAGCGACTTTGACCACGATCACGGCCAGAACCAGAGCCGAAAACGCCAGCAACACAGACTCGCCGACAAACTGCCCGGCTAACTGAAAACGTTGCGCTCCGACTGCCTTGCGGATGCCGACTTCCTTGGCCCGACCCGTCGAGCGGGCGGTGGAGAGGTTCATAAAATTGACGCAGGCGATCACCAGCACAATCAGCGCGATAATGGAAAATATGTAGGTGTAGGTGCGGTCGAACTTCTGGAAATTGATGTAGTCGTGCGTGATGTCGGTCGAGTTGGCGTGGACTTCGGCCAGCGGTTGCAGGAACAGCTCGTACTGCTTCGCGCCTTCCTCGCTCATGTGGCTCCCGAGGTAGGCGGGAAATTTCTTTTCCAGCGCGGCTGGATCGGTGTTTTTCTCCAATTCGAGGTAAGTCACCAGCCAGTTGCCGCCCCAGTTTTCGAGCGCATTGGGGCCGACGAAGCTACTCATCGAAAACAGCGCGTCGAATTGCAGATGCGAATTGGCGGGCAGGTTTTCCAGCACACCCGTGACCTTGAAGGTCAGCGTGTCCCGACCGTAGGACAGAAGTGTTTGCCCGACGGGTTCGGCGTCCCCGAAAATAGTGGCGGCACTTTTTTGGGTAAGAACTACCGAGTTGGGTTCGGCCAGCACCGTGGCCCCGTCGCCTTCGAGCAAGGCAAAATCGAACATCGTCAGGAAATTGGCGTCCGTCGAAAGCACCGCCGGAAGCTCCACTTTCTTGCCGTTGTGATTTAGCAACACATCGTGCTGGTCGTCGATCCTGACAAAATTCTTGATTTCCGGGTATTCCTCTTTGAGTGTCGGCCCCATCGGGTACATCGACAGCGCAACCTTCTGCGGCGCGACCATGCCCTCGAACATCTGCACCTCATCGAGTCGATAAATGTTTTTGGTGTGGATACGGTCGTAACCCGTTTCGTAGTTGACGAACAGCATGATGACGATACAAGCCGACAGCCCCACCGCCAAACCGACGATATTGATGCCGGAGTAGAGTTTGTTGCGCAGGAGATTGCGGTAGGCGATTTTGAGGTAGTTGGAGAGCATGGTTTAGGGGTTTAGAAACGGGTCAAAGGGTAAGGGTCAATGGCTAATTAGTGTGCTTGGAATTGCTCGGTGATGGTCTGTATGGATGTCTTCAACTCCGCTCAGACTGACAATTTCCGCTGTCAGTCTGAGCGGACTGGGCCGCCGGTGCGGTCGAAGACAGTCCTTTCACTCGCTCCTAAGACTCTCCACCGGATTCATCAACGCCGCCTTCACCGACTGAAAACTTACCGTCGCTACTGCAATCAAAATGGCCCCCAAACCAACCAACGCAAAAACCCACAGGCTCAGGTCGATGCGATAGGCGTAGCTGTCCAGCCAAAGCTGCATCCCATACCACGCGGCGGGCAGAGCAATGGCAAGAGCAACAAGTACCAACTTGACGAAATCGCGCGACAGCAGGACAACCACGCCGCCTACGCTGGCGCCTAGCGTTTTGCGGATGCCAATTTCCTTGGTGCGCTGCTCCATCATCAGCAGGGCAATAGCGAACAGACCGATGCACGAAAGCATGAGCGCAATGACCGACGCCAGGCTCAACATCTGCGAGAATTGCTCTTCGTTCTGGTACCAGGCATCGACGTTCTCGTTCAGGAACGATCCGATGAATTCCGACTGCGGGGCTACTTCTTGCCAAACCTCCTCTATTTTTTCCATCGAACCCGCCAGGCTTTGGGGCGTCACGCGCACGAAAATGTAGCGGATAGGTTCGGTGGCCGACAGGTGCATCGTGATCGGTTTAGCCTCGTCGGCGACCGAGTACAGGTGGAAGTCGGGTATCACGCCGATGATCTGCGATCGGTCGCCCTGCCTCTCCCCTGCATCACCGCCCAAAAAAGTACCTGCCGGATTTTCTTCACCCATCATTTTGGCTAGGCTCTGCGTAATCAGCACGGCGCTGACGGAATCGGCAGGATGGGCGCGACTAAAATCGCGGCCCGCGATGGGTTTTATCTTCAAGGTTTTAAGATAATCGTAATCGACCAGCAGTTCGTCAGTAGTAAGCTGCTTGCCCCGATGTGTAAAGCTCGAAGTGGATCGCGAACTGACGCGGTCTTTCCCCTTTCCCAAATTGACATCCGTTCCCGTCACGGCCAGCACGCTCGGGTCACTGCTCAGCTTGTTGCGCAGCCGCCCGAGTACCTGGCGTCCATCGACCTGATTGCCCACCGGGATGCTGATCACCTGCTCTTTGTCGAAGCCGAGTGGACTATCGCGTAGATGGTTTACCTGCTGGTAGGCGACCACGGTGCAGCAAGCCAAAAGGCAGGAAATGGCGAATTGACTCACGATGAGAGAGCTACGCAACAGACTGCGCCCTTTCATCTTCACTTTACCTTTCAGCACTTCCACGGTGTTGAACCGGGCCATTCGCCAGGCCGGATACCCGCCCGCCAGCAGCGTCACCAGCGCGATGACGCCCGCCAGCAGAGCTATAAATCCCGGCTGCAAGGCGTTCGCCAGTTTGAGTTTGGTTCCAAAAACGGCGTTGAAAGAAGGCATGAATGAGTACGCCAAAAGACCTCCCGCCACAATTCCCAAGCCGCAAATAAGTGCCGCTTCGCTCCAAATCTGCACAAACAAGCCACTTCTAAGCGCCCCTAACGATTTGCGAACACCGACCTCCCGCGCGCGGGTGAACGACCGTGCGATGCTCAGGTTGATGAAATTAATACAGGCGATCAACAAAATAAAGACCGCCATGCCCAGCAACACATACATGATTATGACCGGGGTACCCTTGCGGTCAGAAATTTCCCGACTGAAATGGACATCGGCTAGCTTCTGCAAGCGCACCGCAAATACATCGCCGCGCGCATCGGGCTTAGCTTTGTTCTTCGTAAGATCAGCAATCGCCTCCGGGAAGTACTTCTGGGCAAAAGGCTTGAGGCGAGTTTCAAACCCACTCTTGCTAATCTGTGGTGGTAGTTTCAGGAACACGGAATGGGTTCCGTCGCCCCATTCTTCCTTGCTTTTTTGATAATCCGCCGCATTCTCGACCCGCACCAGCGCGTCGTAATGGATCGACGAATTATCGGGAGCATCGCTGATGACGCCCGTCACGACGTAGTCTTTCTCGTCGCCATCGTTGCCAATACGAACCGACTTGCCCACCACATCTGCGCTGCCGAAGAGGTCAGTTGCCATGTTTTCACTGAGTACTACGCCGCCCAATTCGTTCAGGGCCGTTTCCCGGTTTCCGGCGACCAGCGGGAAAGAAAATATTTTCAAAAAATCGGGATCAGTATAGGTGATGAGTTTATCGAGGTACTTTCCATTCGCTTCCACCAAATCCCGCCGTCCCGTCATCACGCGGGAGACGGCTTCCAATTCGGGAAAATCCGCCTTCAAAGCAGGGGTGAGCGGTAGTGGCATGGTACCATTCTTGATCACCTCGTCGGGGGCATTGGCGAAGAAATAGGTCTGGAAAATCCGGTCGCCATCTTCGTGGAAAGAGTCGTACGTTAGGTGCAAGTAAGCCGTCAGGAACAGGAAGATTCCGATACAAAATGCGGTAGCAAGGCCCGCGACGTTGATGGCGGTATAGCCCCGGCTGCGCCAGATGTTACGGAGGGCTATTTTTAGGTAGTTGCGAAGCATGGTTTGGGGGTTTGGGAAAAGGGTTAAACGGTCAGAGATTAAATGGTTAAGGCTTTTATGAAAACCGTCGGAAAAAGGTGAGCCGAAAGACACCGTTTGACCACCTCGGGGCGCCCTGTTTAGACCTTTACTCCCTTTAAACCCAAGAAGTACGTCGTCTACTCCGACCGTAAACTCTCCACCGGATTAGCCACGGCCGCCTTCACGCTCTGAAAACTTACCGTCAGCAGCGCGATGCCGATGGCCAACAAACCCGCCAGCGCAAACACGCCCCAACCGATGTCCGTTTTGTAGGCAAAATCTGCCAGCCACTGCCGCATGGCATACCAGGCGACGGGCGAAGCAATGAGCAAGGCCACTAATACAGGTTTCAAAAAATCTTTGGAAAGTAGCGTGACAATACTGCCGACGCTGGCACCCAGCACTTTTCGGACGCCGATTTCCTTGACGCGCTGCTCGGCCATGAACATCGACAGGCCAAACAATCCCAGACAGGAAAGCAGGATAGCGATTCCCGCAAAAACGCTGAACAGGCTTTGTTGTCTTTGTTCGGCGGCGTAGAGGCGGTCGAAACGCTCATCGAGAAACTGGTACTGGAAATCCTCCCCGGGAAAAAGTTGCTTCCAGGCGGCTTCGATGCGCTGAATGCCGACGGTGATGTCGCCTTGCATAGGCAGCGAAATCCAATTAAGGCGGCCCGGCGTGAGGGTCATGGCGATGGCGGCGACTTCTTCGTGCAGCGACTCGAAATGATAATCCTTGGTAACACCGATGATTTGTCCCTGAACCGCGCCGTACTGAAACGGCTTGCCGACGGCCTCGTCGGGCGTCCAGCCAAGTTGCCGCGCGGCCGTTTCATTTATCACGACCATCGAGGTATCGGTGGCGTAGTCGCGGGAGAAATTGCGCCCGGCAGCCATCCCGATCTGATAGGCCGGAACGAAATCGTAGTCCACCCTCAGTTGTTTGAGGGTAATGCTGGTGGGAGCCATGCTGTCGCCCTGCATGGCGCGGGCCCCCTGCGAGTCGAGTAGCCGCCCGGAAGGAATGCGTGACGAGCGGCCCACGTCGCGCACCGCGCCCGTTTGGACAAATTGACGTTTGAGCGTTTCGTAGTTGGTATTCTCGTTACCCGCGTCGCCCAGCAGCAGTACCTGATCCTTCGCCAAACCGAGGCCGTAGTCCTGGATGTAGTGCATTTGGTTGCGCACCACTGCCGTCCCAATGATAAGGGCGATGGCAATAGAAAATTGGGTGACGACCAGCACCTGCCGCAGCGTTCCTGTCCGTAACTTGGTGGCGATTTGCCCCTTCAAAACATTGAGCGGCCGGAACGAAGCCAGGAAAAAGGCCGGGTAAAGACCCGCGATCAGGCCCGTCAAAAGTGTAATGCTGGTTAGGATTACCAGAAAAGTAGGATCAAGCAACTGGCTGAAAGACAGTTCTTTTTGGCTGAAATTATTCAGCGCGGGCAAGCCGAACGTCATCAGCAGCAGGGCAAAGAACAACGCGAGCACGACCAGCAGCAGCGACTCGCTCAGGAACTGCCCGATGAGTTGGCCGCGCTTGGCTCCCACCACTTTACGCATCCCGACTTCCTTGGCGCGTCCCGCCGAGCGGGCGGTGGCGAGGTTCATGTAATTGATGCAGGCGATCAGCAGAATGAACAGGCCGATGAGCGAAAAAATATAGATGTACCGGATATTTCCCGGCGGCTCGAGTTCCGAATCGGTGTGGGAGCGCAGGTGGATATCGGTGAGTTTGGTCAGGCTCAGCAGCGAAAAAGTGGAGGGCATTTGGCCTTGGTAGGACGGCACGTGCTTGTCCTGAAAGGCCGGAAATGCCTTTTCCATGCGCTGCGGATCAGCGCCCTTGGCTAGTAAAATATAGGTAGTGAAAGAATTATTGCCATAATTAGTCCGCAACTGTTCGGCCCCGTAAACATTCGGGTCGCTCAGAGCCGAAAAGGCCATTAGAAAAACCGGGTGAAAGTGCGCCTGCGCGGGCAGCGGCTCGTACACACCCGTCACGATCAGGTCGTACTCGTTCTCTGCACGCAATATCTTACCAATTGGATTTTCCTTGCCAAAGTACTTCTCGGCCATCGGGCGCGACATCAGAATGGAGTTTGGATTGTCCAAAGCCTCGTCGGGATTGCCGCTGACGAAGTCGAAAGTTAGTACATCGAACAAATTCTCCTCCGCAAAGAACCCGTTTTCCTCGGTGAATTGCCGTTCCCCGTTGCGCATCACCAAACTACCCGAGCCCAAGGTTCTGACGACCTCTTCGGCCTCGGGAAAATCCTGCTTGACCAGCGGCCCGAACGGCGGGGCTACCTGCGCCAAAGACAACGAAGGCGTTCCGTCGGAAGTCAGGAAGGTGCGGCCCATGCGGTATACGCGGTCGGCGTTTTCGTTGTAGCGGTCGTAGCCCAATTCGTCCTTGACGTACAGGGCGATCAGTAGAAATCCTGCCAATCCCACTGCCAGTCCGACGATGTTGATGATGCCGAAAGTCTTGTGGCGGCGGAGGTTACGGTAAGCGATTTTCAGGTAGTTGGAGAACATGTTGTTGAGGGTTATAGAGTGGACCACGCCGGACGAACCTATGTGTTCGCCCGTCGTTGACATACAGCAGAGAAAAAGCTATGCCTGGAAAATATTTTACTGACAATCAGTTTTTTACAATAAAATTCAGGCAAAAAAACGTCCGATTTCGAACACTTGCAGTTCGGAATCGGACAAGCAATAGTTTCGAGTTTCGGAAGCTAAACCTCTGCCAGTTGAGTCTCCAATAACCCCAAAGGGTAAGCCCGATAACGCCCCAGTACAGCAGATAAGCGGAAGCGATACAGCACGACACCGACAACAACAAAGCAGCATACTTGTTGAAGGCATGAAACTTCTGCCGATTGAACTGGGCCAACGACCAGTACAACAAGCCCAGGAAAGAAAAGCCCAGAAATGCCCAACCAAAGACCCAGGCCAGAATCGCCCCCGTGCTGTGTTCGACCATCGGGTCGTACAGAAGTGCTAACGACAAAATCATCATGCCCAAACAGCTCACGGCAATCATCGGCAGTGCCTGCAAACGAACCCGTTCGGCTTGTTTTTTAATGAGTTTGGCTGGAACCCAAAACAGCAAAATCAGAAAACCAAGCAGCATTGTCATTACACAAGTAGCGGCCAGGAAAAACTGCGTATAGCCCCACCAAACGGGTATCCGCACGTAGGTGTCCTCGTCCAGCCACAGCTTTTTGCCATTAGGAGCCTCCACGAATACCGAAGTGGCTAGCGGTTCTCCCTCTCGCCGGAAACGACTATTTCCCATACTCAGCAACGGCTGCCGATCACCGATTACGCTTTTTCGAAATAACTGCCTGTCTTCCTCGACGACAAATTGCAGATCGGCCAGCCGCATAGCGAAGCGAAAAATCTCCATCGTGGGTGCTATCGGCTGGTAGCATCCGGTCAAGGGCCGCAATTGGTTGGGGTTATTTGAGACCGCAGGCGGCATTTTCGGCGCTTCTTCCGGCACCGCCATCGACAAAAGCACTTGCTTGATTTCCTTCATAGCCTTGCCCCCGTCCCGGTTGTTTAGCAGAATGACGTAGCCGACACCGGCTTCCCGCGAATAGCCGAACTCTGAGAGGAAACCGCCGTAACTGCCATCGTGTCCGTAGAATAAGTTCCCTTGTTCCAACCGCCCGCGCAGCCCTTTGCCATAACCGTAGCGGATGCCGTTTCTAGCCCCTAAGGAGGATTATGGGGTTTCCATTTTTTTAATGGATAAAGGCGTCAGGATTTGTCGTCCCTCGTGCTTTCCTTCGTTCAGGAACATTTGCACAAAACCCGCCATATCAGTGATCGAAGTAACCAGGCTCCCGGCGGGCCACTGGGGCAGGTCGGGAAAAGGCTCCTCCGTCGCGTCGGCACCAGCGTAGCCATTGGCGAGATAAGGTTTCGTTCCATCGGACGGATGGTAGATAGCCCGTTCCATGCTTAGCGGGAGCAGGAGATTTTCCTGCATGTAAGTTTCAAAAGGGCGGTTCACGGCTGCTTCCAGACAATGCGCGGCGACCATTGCGCCGAAGTTGTTGTAGGCGTAATATTGGCCGGGCGGCCAGCGGGTATCAAGTGCGCTACGGCTGTGACGCATCACTTCCCCGAAGGGCGTAGTCGCGTTGGCTTTGGCAAAGAGGTCGAAATGTGCCTCGTCGAAGCCGGAAGTGTGTTCCAGCAGATGCACCAGCCGTACGGGATGGGCTGCCGTCCAGCGATTTGTGAATTTCAAGGAAGGAATAATCTTCTGAATCGGGTCATCGAGAGCGACCAGCTTCTGTTCCTGCGCAACCATCATGGCGGCAGCCAGGAAGGTTTTGGCAATGGAGCCAACGCCAAACAGGGTAGTTTCATTTACTGCTTTATTTTTCTGCCGATCCGCCAGTCCCAGCGTTCCCAGCCAGAGGGCGCTATCTTTGGTGACCAACGCCACGCCTGCGCCGGGGACGTTGTGTTCTTGCAAAATAGTCGCAATTCTGGCGTCTAGGTTCGGCTCTCGTTTCGGTTGGCCCTCTGCATTGAACCCAAAACACAATCCTAAAATCAGCCCCACAACTACCTTTCTTATTTGAATTCTTCCTGGCATAGCGACTATTTTTTGTAAGAGTGCAAATATCATAATATACCAAGTACCTTGCAATACACACTACATGGGCGGGGCATATCCTGTACGTCCGGCGGAATGCGGCTTTACGCACCTACGCCACTTCCCCGCGCAGGAATCTCCGGCTTTCTTCCTTCACAAACGTGATAGGAACAAACTCGTCGGTGGGCGCACCGATGTAGTACACCGTCCAGGCGGGGTCGTGGGACGAGAGCATTTCGCTGATACAATCGGCGCGGTGGGCCTGCGGATTGCTGCAATCGTTCCAGTAAAACAGCTCTACCCGGTAGTGAAGTTGGTGCTTCTTTCCGTTAATAGTGACCTCGATTTCGATCTCCTGCTTACCAGGAAGGGGAGGAATGGGAATAGCTACATAGCTCATGGTTTTGGGGGTTTAGTGAAAAAATGGTTTTTTGGTTAATGGTTGAAGGGTCGCGGAGATTGGCGTGTATGGACTGTCTTCGACTCCGCTCAGACTGACAATTGCTTCGGGCTTTTGTCAGTCTGAGCGAAGTCGAAGACAGCCTGAGCGAACCGGGCCGCCGGGGGGCCGGGGGGCCGAAGACAGTCTATTTATTCTGAACGCAATGACTTCACTGGATTCATCAACGCCGCCTTCACTGACTGGAAACTCACAGTCAGCAGTGCGATGCCCACAGCCAGCCCGGCCGCCAGGGCGAAGACCCACCAACTGATTTCGATTTTGTAGGCAAAATCCGCCAGCCATTCATTCATGGCGTACCAGGCGATGGGGCTGGCAATCACGATGGCGATTAGCAAGAGTTTCAGGAAATCTTTGGACAACAGCGCGACGATGCTGGTCACGCTGGCGCCCAGTACTTTACGGACGCCTATTTCCTTGGTGCGCTGCTCGGCAGTGAAGGTAGCCAGGCCGAAGAGGCCGAGGCACGAAATGAAAATGGCCAGGACGGAGAAATATAGCACGATTTGGCTGATCTTTTGCTCAGCGCGGTATTGGGCGGCCAGATCCTGGTCCACAAAACCGTAGCTCAGCGGGTAGTTTGGTTCGTTGGCTTTGTGAATTTTACCGATTTCGGCCAGCGTTTGGGGTAGGTCTCCGCCGCTGGTCTTCACCAATAGATTGAAGGAATACTCTTTGGGCCGAAAGCGGAAAATCATGGGTTCGATCGCCGACCGCAACGGCTTGAAGTGAAAGTCTTTGATTATACCGATCACCTCGCCTTCGAGCCCGTAGAAACTCACCCGCTTGCCGAGGGCGCTTTCGTTAGTCCAGCCCATGCGTTGGGCCGCCGATTCATTGAGGAGGTACTTGCCGAAAGTATTCAAGGTGTCCGCCGGGATAGCGAAAGAGAAATTGCGCCCCGAAGCCAGCGAGAGTCCAGTCGTTTTTAGGAAATCGGGGTCTATGTTGAGCCGCGTAATGCTGAGTTTATCGTCTGGCTCCTGGCCTTCCCATTCAACGTAAGATTGATTCCCCACATCGACGAGCGTCGAGGTAGTCGCGCTGACCGAGGCTACGCTCGCCAGCTTGGCGATTTCCTCCTTAAACAGCGGGGCTTTGCCGCGAGAATCGCCTTTTAACTTAACGTACAGCAATTGCGATTTGTCAAAACCCAACTTTTTGTTTTGCATCATATCGAGCTGGCGGTAAATGACGATCGTCCCGATACAAAGCGCAATCGAAAGCACGAACTGCCCCACGACGAGCGTCTGCCGCAAGCCGACCCCCGATTTCACGCTGACTATTCCTTTGAGTACTTTGGCAGGCTGGAAACCCGACAGGAAAAAAGCCGGGTACGCCCCTGCCAAAACACTGACCAGGAACGCGAAGCCTGCAAAGTATCCCCAGAAGGCAGGTTGGTTTGTCGGCAAACTCAATTGATTATCGACCAGTGAGTTGAAAAAGGGCAGAAACGATTGAAAAATAACCAACGCCAGTAACAACGCCAGCGTCGTCAGCAAGAACGACTCGCTCAAAAACTGCCAAACGAGGCTACCGCGCAAAGCACCCACGCTCTTGCGGATGCCTACTTCTCGCGCCCGCTGCGAGGCCCGTGCCGTGGCCAGGTTGATGAAGTTGATAATGGCAATCAGTAGCACGATCAGGCCCACGGCCAGGAAAATCCTGACGTAAAAAATATCGCTGCGCTTACCCCA
>NZ_JBGSXF010000626.1:0-2630 GCF_041751555.1 Persicitalea sp.
ATCGCTGCCCGTCAGCGTGGTGAGAGGCTGGGTGGTGGGGGCCTCAGTGCGGCGGGCGGTAATCTCGACATCCTTCAAGTGGATCTCATCTTCGGAAAGCCGGAAATTTTCCTCGTGGCCTTCCACCAGATCGACCGTGTCACGGCTGGCCTGGTAACCCACGATGCGGCATTCGATTTCGTACTTGCCCGGACACAGCCCCGTGAACTGGTAGCGCCCGTTGGCGTCGGTGAATACGCCCTGGTTGGTTTTGGGAAGCAGCAGGGTCGCTCCCACGATCGGCTGCCCACTGTGGTCGTCGCGTACAATGCCCTTGATAAAGCAATGGCAGGTATTCTCCTGACCAAAGGTTCTCGTAACTATTGACAATGATACACCTGCCACTAACCAGACGACTCGCACCAAACTACGCATACTCCTTCATTTCCAAATACCGTTATACTAGCCTTGCCACAACGTTGCAAATATACTTAATGATTCATAAACGCCTTTTTTATATTTGAAACTCCGTCTTTGGATATCGACCTAATCGCTCGCCCTTGTCGTCCCCTTTTTCATAAGTTTTCAAATAGTCCGCCTAGTGAAAGAACTCTACTGTAGACTTCTGCTCACGACCTCAACCGTTTTCATGACCCTTGCCTGGTACGGACATCTGCAGTTCCGGCAATACCCCGCCTTGGCTAAATCGTCTCTATTTGGGGTCATTCAACTTAGCTGGGGGCTCGCATTTTTTGAATATGTCTTCCAAGTCCCGGCCAACCGCATCGGTTCAAAGAAAAAGGGTGGTCCTTTCTCGATTTTTGAACTCAGGACCATTCAGGAAGCTGTTTCCCAGATTGTTTTCACCTGCGTCACGGTCTTTTTTTTCAAGACGGAAAAACTAGCCTGGAATCATATGGTATGTTTCTTTTTGCTGGTGCTGTCTGTTTTTTTCATCTTCAAAGAATGGTGATCACACTACCCATCACATCACTACCCATCACATCACTACCGATACATTCTCCGCAAAGAGTTATTTAGAATTTATCTAAATAACTCTTTGCATTCTAAATATTCTTACTAGCTTTGTGCCTTAATTTATTACTAGTCTAAATACAAATACGTGAGGATACGCGTAGATAATCAGATTTCCTACGCCTTTCCAGGCCCCATAACCAGCCTCCCATGGACGACACCCCCATCCGACCCATCAATTTGGCACTTACCCAGAATGGACAAGTGGCCCTTTGCCGAGGATGCCAGCAGTGCATTTCGCTGGAATTCGGTTTTATCCTCCAACTCTTCTCCCGCCGCGACTTCCAGGTGCTGGAACGAAACCTTCGCGACCTCGATACCGCCCAATGCCTCCGCCAATGCCATTGCCGAACGAGAATCATCTTGAATACCTCGTTTCCTGACCTGTATTTTACATTTAGCGAGCCTGAATTCATAGAACTCAGCATGCTCCTCACCAGCGCGCTTAGCAAACTGCAACTCATCGAAGCCACCGAACGGCACCTCAATTGATACAGGGAGCGACCGTGTGCATGAAGTAATAGCATCCTCCAAGTACTCACGCAGGATTAGCCTATAAGATCCTTGCTCTAAAAAAATGATACTCAATGCACTGTCTTTTAAATTTTTAAAAAAGTCCAGAATCCAAAATCAATTATCCAGCATCTACTTATGTACACTTTTAACCGACTCCTCTTTTTCTGTTTATTGATCTCTTCGCCTCTTGCTGCCCAAAGCATCCGGGGTAAAATCACCAACGCTCAGAGCGAACCCCTGCCCGGTATCACCGTTCGTGTGGCGAATCCTGCGTTGGGCACCCAGACCGACGCCAACGGCGAGTACGCCCTGGCGCTCAGCGGGCCGGGCACCTACCGCATCAAAGCCACGGGCGTTGGCTACGATGCGTACAGCCGGGAGGTGCTGGTGAAAGACGCCCCCCTGCTACTGAACATCACGCTGGCCGAATCTGCCGAGCAGCTCCAAACCATTGAGGTCGTGGGCCGCAAAGAGACGGACTACAAAAACGCCGTGTCGTTCATCGGGACGAAGTCGGCCACGCTGCTGAAGGACGTGCCGCAATCGATCAGCTACGTCACCAAGGAACTCATGCTCGATCAGGCGGCTTTCCGGGTCAACGACGTGGTGAAGAACATGAGCGGCGTGAACCAGTTTTCGTTCTACAACGACATCACCATCCGGGGCCACCGGGTGCAGGGCCAGCAGAACTCCTCCATCCTGATCAACGGACAGCGGGCCTTGACTAGCTTTTGGAAACAGCAACTCATTCCGCACATGGAGCGGGTGGAAGTAATCAAAGGCCCGGCTTCGGCCATGTTTGGCAATGCTTCGGCGGGAGGCACCATTAACCGCGTGACCAAAAAGCCGCTCGACGAGAAGTATCAGTCCATCAGCACTACCTTCGGCAGCTTCGAGACATTCCGCGCGCTGGCCGACTTCACTGGCCCGCTCAACGAAGACAAAACCGTGCTCTACCGCCTGAACGCCGGCTACGAAAACTCCGGCTCGTTCAGGAATCTGCAGTACGACAAGAACCTCATCGTGGCGCCGAGCATTTCGTTTGTGCCCAACGACAAGACCAGGATCAACGCCGACCTGGTGATCCAGCGCTCCGACAC
>NZ_JBGSXF010000627.1:0-6937 GCF_041751555.1 Persicitalea sp.
TGTTCCAAGGGCATGAATCTGCACTACACCGTCATGGATCAAAGCGACCGCCTTCTATACCCACAGATGCGCATGAACCGTTCCATGCCTTTGCAGCGGGTGAGTTGGGATACGGCGCTGGAGCGCACGGCGGCAGTTTTCAGAACCTTCATTGAAAAATACGGTCCGGATTCGGTAGCCTTTTACGTGTCGGGGCAATGCCTGACGGAGGAGTACTATCTGGTTAATAAGTTGATCAAAGGCTTCATCGGTTCCAACAACATCGATACCAACTCACGGCTGTGCATGAGCTCGGCGGTGGTGGGCTATAAGCTTTCGCTAGGTGAGGACGCGGTACCTGTCTGCTACGATGACATCGAGGAGGCGGATGTTTTCTTCGTGCAGGGCGCTAACCCAGCCTGGTGCCACCCTATCATCTGGCGACGGATCGAGGCGCGGAAGGAAGCGATTCCTGACGTCAAGATCATTACCGTGGACCCACGCCTGACCGACACTGGCCGGGCTTCGGATCTGCACCTTCCCATCCGGCCCGGTACCGACATTACGCTCAATTACGCCATTGGTCGGATCTTGATCGAGGAAAAATATCTGGACGAAGAATTTATCATTGATCATACTGACGGCTTCGCTGAGTACCGTGAGCAAGTCATGGCCCGTACGGTGGACGAGGCGGCGGATATTTGTGGCATCGAGGCGGCGGATATCCGGCAAGCCGCCGAATGGATCGGACGTTCGAAAGGTTTCCTCTCGCTTTGGACGATGGGCATGAACCAATCGGTGGTGGGCGTAAACAAAAACCTCTCGCTCATCAACCTGCACCTCATCACGGGCCGAATCGGGGCGCCCGGCAATGGGCCGTTTTCGCTCACCGGGCAACCCAACGCGATGGGCGGACGTGAAGTTGGAGGCTTGGCCAATATTTTGCCCGCCCACCGTGACGTGACAGACGCCAAACATCGCATCGAGATGGAGGCCTTTTGGAACAGTCCTGTCAAAATCGCTGACAAGCCTGGCCTGACGGCCACCGAAATGTTCCAGGCGATGGATGACGACAAACTAAAAGCCATCTGGATTATCAACACTAATCCGCTGGTGAGTATGCCCGACGTCAACAGCGTGGAGCGAGCCCTGAAAAAAGGGCGGTTTGTAGTAGTCCAGGATGTTTCAAGCCGCGCCGATACGGTGGCGATGGCCGACGTGGTGCTTCCCGCCGCCGCCTGGCTTGAAAAAGAGGGTACGATGACTAACGCTGAGCGACGGATCACCTACCTACCCAAAATCCTTGACGCACCCGGCGAAGCCCTGCCTGACGTAGAAATCATCTGGCGTTTCGCGCAAAAAATGGGTTTTGTCCAGGAATTCGACTACAAATCGGCCGCCGAAGTGTACGACGAATACGTGCAAACGACGACGGACACCAACCTCGATATCACCGGGCTAAGTCACGAAATCCTGCGCAGGCAGCGCAGCGTACAATGGCCGCAGCGCATGGATACTGCGGTTGGAAAAACCTCCGTTGCCACACCACGCCTCTTTGCTGACCATAAGTTTTTTACCCCCAATCAAAGAGCACAAATCCATACCGCCCCCGATGGAAATACCTCAGAACCGACGGATACCTATTTTCCGCTTGTGCTGACGACGGGGCGTGTCCGCGACCAATGGCATACGATGACCAAGACCGGTCGCGTGGCGAAATTGAACCAGCACATTCCCGAGCCTTTTCTACAAATTAATCCTCAGGACGCTGCCGAACGCGACATCGAAGCAAACCAGCTTGTCACTGTGCAGGGACGACGTGGCGAGGTACGGGTGAAGGCGCAACTTTCGGATGATGTCCGACAGGGCGTATGTTTCCTGCCGATGCACTGGGGTAAAATTTTGAATAGCAATTTGGGTAGAGCCAACAACCTGACCAACAGTTTGGTAGATCCACGTTCAAAGGAGCCTGACTACAAATTTACCGCCGTACAGGTGGCGCTTTTCCAAAAACCAGTTGAAAAAATAATTGTTATTGGCGCAGGTTCGGCGGGCTTGGGTTTTGTCAATGCCCATCGGTCCACTAATCGCAAAGATGAGATTACGGTTTTTTCTCAGGAAATTTATCCCTTTTACAACCGTGTGCTATTACCCGACTACATCAGCGGGTCGCAAAGTTGGGAGCAGCTCGTAAAGCTGCGCGAGGAAGAGTTTGCCGAGGCGGGTATTAGGGTTCATAAGGGCGTTGGCATTGATAATATAGACCGAAAAAATAAAACCGTCACCGATACCAATGGCCTCATCCACAACTACGACAAGTTGATTTTGGCTACCGGAAGCCGGGCATTTATGCCTGAGGCCGTCCCCCAACTACCGGGAATTTTCAATATGCGCTCACGGCTGGATGCCGACGCGTTGCTACCTTTTCTCGGATACCCTGATCCGCATGCCGTAATCGTGGGGGGCGGTTTACTGGGTTTGGAACTGGCTGCTTCGTTGCGGGAACTGAATGTTCGCGTGTCTATCGTACAGCGCGGCGGGCGCTTTATGGAGCGGCAACTCGACCCGCTGGCGGGGGAGTTACTTTATCAGGAAATCCGCGATCGGGGCATCGAGGTGTACTTCAACGACGAAGTACTAACCTACCACGGCAAGAACAAGCTGGAAACCGTCCGTCTGAAATCGGGCCGCCAACTGGATTGTCAAGTGGCCGTTTTAGCCATAGGTACTACGCCGAATATCGAGCTAGCCCGCGCCGCCGGCCTGGAATGCAAACGGGGCGTGTTGGTCAACGACTACCTGCAAACTTCCGATCCCGACATTTTTGCGGCCGGGGAAATTGCCCAATGGCGTGGGCAGATGTGGGGCATCACCCTGGCCGCCGAGCAGCAGTCGGAGGTAATCGCCACCTACCTCAGCGGTAACGTAACCTTACCGTATCAAGGTAGTCTTTCAATGAATATCCTGAAAATAGAAGGGCTCCATCTGTGCAGCATTGGCCTGGCCGAAAGCCCGGACGACGCTCTATTTGGTAATGGATCAGCTTACGAGGAAATTATTTTTATCGACAAAGCCAAACGCTATTATAAGAAGTGCATCGTCCACCGGGACAAGCTGGTAGGGGCCATATTGATTGGCGATAAAAACGAGTTCAACGAATTCCGTGATCTGATTTCCCGTGGCACCGAACTATCCGAAAAGCGGCTGGAATTGCTGCGCTCAAACTCCAAAGCCGAAGCGCTGGAAGGAAAACTGGTCTGTGCGTGCAATACGGTTGGCCAGGGCAACATTGAAAAAGCCATTCAGGGTGGTTGCACCGAGTTCAAACAACTTTGTCAGAAGACGGGAGCAGGCACAGGCTGCGGCTCCTGCCGACCAGAGGTTAGGTCCATTTTGGAAGAAGCGATCAGCCAGACCCAGGTTGCCTTCGCCCACTAAACGCGGCATGCCGCGACTCTACCTTGTACTAAAAAACCATGCAAGACATTCAGACTATCAAAATCAATCTTCCCGGTGGCATCGTGTCGCCCGGGAGATTGCGTGAAATTCTCACCGTTGCCCATCAAGCCAAAGTTCAGCATGTACGTTTCGGGTCGCGCGAGCAGTTGATTTTTCGAGTTAATGGTGAGAAGGTGCGTTTTCTGGAAAGGGATTTGAAAAAACAGCGGATTCGCTATGAACTCAATGCCGACCAATACCCCAATATTGTCACTTCTTACTGCGCCGAGGAGGTATTTCGCACCGGGCTGTGGCTCCACGAAAACGAGTACCATACCGTTCTGGATGGATTCGATTATTCCCCAAGACTAAAAATAAACGTCTCCGATGCTAACCAGAGTTTCACGCCATTTTTTACGGGGAACCTCAATTTCATCGCTTCGCCCGAGCCACATTTCTGGTATTTGTATGTTCGACCCAAACAGTCGAATATTTTGTTTCGTTGGCGCGATCTGATCTATACCAATGATATTGCCCGCATCGCCCACGCGCTGGAACAAGTGCTACTGGACCCGCAAAGTACCAACCAATCGGAGCCTGAACTCTACAAGGAGATTTCTAAAAATAAATCCTTCATCACCCAACCCGCCGCTCAGGAGGTTGAACTTCCCGAATTCACGCTCCCCTATTACGAAGGCTTCAACCGCTACGGACAGCGGTCGTGGCTGGGCCTGTACCGCCGCGATGAGCAGTTCCCTATCCCTTTTCTGCTCGATGTGTGCGAGCTTTGCCTGGAAACCCGCGTGGGAGAAATCTGCACTACCCCCTGGAAATCATTGATTGTCAAAAGTATTGAGGAAAAAGATCGTAAGGAATGGAGCCGCATTTTGAGTCGTCACAATATCAACGTCCGTCACGCTGCCAACGAACTCGCCTGGCAGACCGAGGATCACAGTGCGGAAGGGGTGAATTTGAAAAAGTACATCCTCCGCTATTTCGAGAAGCATGACACGCGCACCTTTGGGCTATGCTTCGGTGTACAGACGCGCGACAAGTCGGAGGTGTTCGGATCCATTTTGATTCGCAAAAGGCCGACAGTAAAGCTTGGAAAATTAGGGTTACTACCCGTTTACGATCTTTATTTTACCGAAAACTATAACCCGAACAGCCGCAAGTACTTTCCCTTTGAAAAAGGTTTGATGAAAAATCATCTGCCAAACCAGCTGGATCGGCTTTGTCGAAAATTCAACGCTTCGCGCCAAACACCGAAGGCCGTAACAATTCATGCAGTTGAAAAACCAATTAATTATGACCAAAACGAGCAGTACCAATGCCCGCATTGCCTCACAATTTATGATGAAAAATACGGGGATGAGCGGGCGGGGATTGCACCCGGCCCATCCTTCGCATTGCTACCCGACGAGTACCTCTGCCCGACTTGCGATGCGTCCAAGTCAGAATTTGTAAAGCTGGAAACCGGGGAAGTTATGGTCTGATTTAACTAAATTCGCCTTATCAACATGGACACGACACTTGTGGAACCCGTCTTTTTTGCCTTCGAAAATGATTTTGTGGACACCCTCCGCTGTATTCCCATGATCGTGCGCTACAAGCTGGACATCGCCGATAAAAAACTACAGCTGGCCGAATGGAGCCGCCTGACCTCCGACGAAAAGCAAACGCTGGCTGAACTACCCAGTGAGTCACCCGCCGAAATCGAAGCTTACCGAAACTACCTTAATGCGCGGGTGTGGGAGCGGAGCGAGAAGGTAGTAAAAGACCTGGGCGGCGTCAATGCCTCTTGGGAAAACCTCGGCAAAGTACCTTTGGAGGTGATTGAAAAAGCACATGAATGGCAATGTACACCGCCTACTCTGGCACAATGGATGGGCTTGGGTTTACTGCAACGCTTCGCCCTCGTAAAGTTGAGCCGATCGGGACACGAGGGAGAGAATTTTCCGAAAGCTTTGGTGGAGTTTGGAATAAGGTGATCCCGCATAGGCGCAAAGATCACTCTAAGATTTAGTACCGGACGAACGGTCTGCTCTGTGCGTTTTAAAAATCGTGTGGAGTGTTGAAATTTTGGAAACTCGACTCATCTGTTAGAACCAGATGCGCTGTATTTGAAGAATTCAATAAGCGAGTAAGTCCATGTCCTGACAAACATCCATTTTCTATTTTCACCAGCACAGCAGCCAATAGCTGAGCAGAAAATATTCCGGGAAATGGTTGTAAAACTTTCTGATTTTCAAATACCCAAGCCTCATAATCTGGGTTTTTGAGATAAAAATCAATCAACTCTTTAAGTACGTCAGCCGACATATTTGGCATATCGCAGGGAAGTACCAGCACGTCACTCTGCGGATAGAGGCGGTGAAAACTCAGCAAACCTTTTAACGGCCCGCCTACAGGTAAAGCATGGTCAGCTATTAGCTCAAATTCTGAAAATACCTCTGCGGAGTAAGTCGACTTCTGTTCTTCCCGAATCATTACGGCTACGGGCATATCAACGTATTGCAAAAGCTTTCCCGCCCGATTTACCCATGCTATCGAATCGGTTGAAATCAGCCCCTTGTCCCGTCCCATGCGGCGACTTTCGCCCCCGCTGAGTACCAGGCCGTATAGTTTGTCTGATGTCATTACCTTGTTTCTTCTGCTTCGTTAACCGGCAATTGATTCTCGAATGCCAGTCTGTGGCAATGCGTCGTTGTCACTCTATGGCTTTGTCACTTTGTGGCTTTGTCGCTTCTTTAACCAATACCTCCGTGATCCTATTCAATTCCTGCACCTTGTATTCAAAGTCCCCGCGCAACTGATCGCGGACGGCTTTGAGTTGGTCCATGGCCGTTTCCAGGTCGTCAGGCAAGGCTTCGGTGAGTACTTCACGGAGCCGCTTAGCAAGGGTCGGCGACATACCGTTGGTCGAGATGGCCACTTTCAAATTGCCTTTCTTGACAATGGACGAAAGATAAAAGTCGCACTCGTCGGGCGTGTCGGCCACGTTGCACAGCAAATGCCGGGCGCGAGCCACACGCTTGATGCGTTTATTCTCTTCCCGGTCGTTGGTGGCTACAATGACTAAATCCTTATAGTCCAGGTCGAAGTCTTCGAAGTTTCTGGGGATGAGCGATACATGGGGCTTTTGAGCCGCGATTTCCCGGATTTCCTCCCGAATCTCGGGAGCTACGAGCGTAATTTTCGCCTCGGGCGAGTTTCCCAGCACCGCCTCTATCTTTTCCAGCCCCACGTAACCGCCACCCACGATGAGCAGGTGCAGGTCGTCGTTGTTGAGTTTGAGAAATATGGGGAATAAATGATTCAAGACTTAATGGGTTTTCTTTGTGGATTAAAATGCTAAGAACTCAAATTTAGCGGATTAAAGCGGATTCAAACTACTTTAGGCTACCGAATTTCACGCTTTCGCCGTACCTTTGCGGCATGATTGCGATAACGAACCTCAGCTACTACCTCGGCGACCGCGCCCTTTACGACAGCGCGTCGCTGCATATCAAGCCTAAGC
>NZ_JBGSXF010000628.1:0-10795 GCF_041751555.1 Persicitalea sp.
GGAAGCCCGTTACAATAGTTTCTACCCGTGGTGGTTGGAAATCGGGGTAGTAGTATTTGAGATGTCGGAAGGCCTTTTCCAGGGGTTCTTTTATCTTGCCTTCCTTATTGCCCAGCAAAGAATCTACCTGGTATTTGAAACTTCGCAGTTCATTATTTCGTATCTGCCCGTAAAGGCTACTGGCTAATGCTGTATCCTGTCCGTATCCCTCGAAGTAGACCTGTTGGAGATAAGGATGACGACCGAGGAACGATTTTACTTCCGCTACGCTCTCACAGGCAAACAGCGCATCTTCGAGCGGCTCCATTTTTACTTCTGCCTGGATACCACTGAGGTCAGGTTCGCGGTCGGTAAGGGAGTCGCAGCCCGCCAGGAATAGAGCAAGGCCAAGAAAAACAAAAATTCGGTTGGGGTACATTCACTCGAAATAGGAGAACACGTTGGTCGAACACGCAAAAGTAGCTAAAAAGTTGCAGTCCCTATGTCCGAGAAAAATGACAAAACGATAAGTATCGTCGGCTGCGGCTGGCTGGGGTTTCCCTTAGCTGTACGCCTGCTGGAACAAGGCTACGCCACAGTAAGAGGCAGTACTACTTCCTATGGAAAACTACCTATGCTTCGCGAGGCCGGTATTGAAGCCTGTGAGGCCATCCTTGACCCTGAGCCCAAGGGTGGCAATTGGTCGGAGCTACTACAGGCAGACACTCTTATTGTGGACATCCCGCCCCGGCTGTCGAAGCAAGGCGGGGATTTCCATCCCCGGCAGATGCGAAATCTGACCGCACTGATCGAAAAATCTCCGGTCTCTGAAATAATTTATGTCAGTTCGACCTCGGTCTACCCCGAGTTGAGCCGCGTCATGGTCGAAGAGGACGTAACCAAGCCGGAGGAATCAGCCTCACCTTGTTTAATTGAAGCTGAACAAATCATGGTCTCGTTGAGGGATAAGGGCAGAAACGTAACTATTCTTCGCTGCGGGGGACTGATGGGCTACGACCGTATTCCGGGTAAATACGTACGGGGCAGGCAAGGTATTACGACAGGCAATGTCCCGGTCAATTACATTCACCGCGACGATGTGGCGGCGATTATCAGCGAGCTACTGACGCGAGGAATCAGCGACGAAACTTACAACGCAGTAGCCCCCGAACACCCCACACGCCGCGCAATCTACGAAAAATCTTGCCTGGACCACGGCTGGGAATTACCAACTTTTACGGAGCCAGAGGTTCCCGAGCCATTCAAACGCGTATCTTCCGATAACATCATTCATCAACTACACTACATTTTCTTGTACCCCGATCCGTTGGAATTTCAGTACGACAAGATCGAAGCATGACGGGAACGGTTGTTTAACGCTTTCTCCAAAAACTGGCCTTATACTTCACAAATATGTTTTCTGTGATTTATGCCTTAAATATTCAATTTTCCTATAAAAAAAATACTATTTAAATACAGTAACGGCTTATTTTTGATAAATTTCTGTTCGTTTGACATTAAAACCCACCATATTACGTTCGTAAATTGTAAATAAACAAGGTAAGTATTTGGAATCTTGTTTAACATTTACTAATTTTGGTTCAACAAAACAAAGCCGTTAAAATCTACTACCTACTATGACAGCTCTTGAATTCACATACAATCTGGACCAGGTTTCCAAAACGCTGCGTCCCTTTGCCCTGAGGCTTACGCGCGACAACGAAGATGCGAACGATTTGCTACAGGACACGATGCTTAAAGCCTTCACTAATCGCGACAAGTACACCGACGGTACCAACCTGAAGGCATGGTTGTACACGATTATGAAGAATACGTTCATTACGAACTACCAGCGAATGGTACGGCGGAAGACTTTCATAGATACTACCGACAATCTGCACTATATCAACACGGCGAACAACAGTACGGACAACCACGCCTACTCGGCCTTTGCGCTGGAAGACATTACCCAAGCCATTGAGTCGCTGGACAGCGCCTACAAAACGCCATTCATGATGCACTTCCGGGGTTTCAAGTACCACGAAATCGCTGCCAAGCTGGAAATCCCGATCGGTACCGTTAAAAACCGTATCCACATCGCCCGCAAGGATCTGAAACGGATGCTAAGCGTGTACTCGCGGCTGGATTAATATCAATTTTGAATTAGTGCCTGTCGGAATATTAGATTACCTAGTGTGCGGCAGAACTTCTGAGCTCATCCAGCCATTCTACAAAAAGTCAGGCGCGTGTCGTCTGACTTTTTATTTTTTTAAAAGTCATTTTGCTGTCTAACTTGCGTGCAGAATTTTTTCGGTTCAATAATTCCTCTTTACGTAGTACCATCCTGTCTCTTGTCAGAATCCGAGCACACAGCTGAACAAATTATTTCGACATCGCCGGGCGACCCCGTCACTAAATCACCAATTCCCCATTGAATAGAGTTATCGTCATCGGTTCAGGCTTCGCTGGGCTGTCCGCCGCCACGCGGCTGGCGCAGCGGGGTTATGATGTCACGCTGTTGGAAAAAAACGATGTCCCCGGCGGTCGGGCAAGAGTGTTCGAAGCAGACGGCTTCACTTTTGACATGGGGCCAAGCTGGTACTGGATGCCAGACATTTTCGAGGATTACTTTGCCGAATTTGGTAAGAAGCCATCGGACTATTATAATCTTGTGCGTCTTGACCCTTCCTACAAAGTCGTCTTCGGGCCAACGCAGGATATGGATTTACCGGCAGATATGCCCGGACTGCGGAACCTGTTTGAGTCCATCGAGCCGGGCAGCGCGGAGCGATTGGATGAATTTCTGCGGCAGGCGGCCTACAAATACAAGGTAGGTATCAAAAATTTCGTCTGGAAACCCAGTCGAAGAGTATCGGAGTTTTTGAGTTTGAAACTACTTTACGACGTAACACGGCTGGATGTGTTCCAATCCTTCGCCACCCACGTGCGGAAATTCTTTAAAGACCCTCGGCTGCTGCAACTCGTCGAATTTCCGATCCTATTTCTGGGTGCCACAGCCCAGAAAACACCCGCCATGTACAGCCTGATGAACTACGCCGAGATGACGATGGGTACTTGGTACCCTATGGGGGGCATGCACGAAATCGTGCGCGGCATGGTGACCCTGGCTGAGGAAATGGGCGTAAAAATTATTCTGAACCAAAACGTCCGACATATTTCCGTACAGGAAGGCCGTGCCGATCGCGTATTGACCGCTGAGGGCACTTACGAAGCCGACATCGTCGTAGCCGGGGCCGACTACCACCACGTAGACACCCAACTTCTGGCCGAACCCTACCAAAACTACAATGAAGGCTACTGGGATAAGCGCGTCATGGCCCCCTCATCGTTGCTGTTTTACTTGGGAATCAATAAAAAAGTACCCAAGCTAACGCATCACAATCTATTTTTCGACGAGGACTTTGCCTTGCACTCCCACGAAATATACGAAGACCCGAAATGGCCTTCGCGGCCCCTGTTCTATGTGTCCGCTCCATCCAAGACTGATCCGGGCGTTGCTCCTGAAGACAGCGAAAACCTATTCGTGCTGATCCCCGTTGCGCCGGGGCTGAGCGGCGATACCGAGGCTGTGCGGGAAAAATACTACGACTTGGTGATGGAACGCCTGGAAGCCTATGTCGGCGAATCCGTTCGCCCACACGTAGTTTTCAAGCGTAGCTACGCCCATTCAGAGTTCATTGCTGATTACAACGCCTTCAAAGGCAATGCATACGGCCTGGCTAACACGCTGCGACAGACAGCCATTCTAAAACCGAGCCTGAAAAATAAAAAAGTGGAGAACCTGTACTACACCGGACAACTCACTGTCCCCGGCCCTGGCGTACCGCCCTCCCTCATCTCGGGCCTGGTAGTAGCAAAGGAAGTGGAAAAAGAATTTCCTCTGAAAAAAAAAGCACCGATTGCTAAATAACAAGCGTTTTCTGCACAAATATTGCCCTAAAAGAGACAGTACATTATCATCTGTCAACCGTCAAATGCCCACTTGCTTAACAAACTCCGCCAAAAGCAGGTTATATTGACACCCAATTATCCCAAGCCCACTACGGCCGACCTTATGCTGGAACTATTCAACCGCGCGAGCCTGCAATGCAGCAAGATCATTACGGAGCATTACAGCACCTCTTTCACGCTGGGCATCCGCACGCTCGACCGCAAGTTTCATCTACCCATCTACGCCATTTACGGCTTCGTGCGCTATGCCGACGAAATCGTGGATACCTTCCACGATTTTGATAAGAAAGACTTGCTGGATCGCTTTCGCGCCGATGCCTACCAGGCCATCGAAGAGAAAATCAGCCTGAATCCCATTCTCCATTCCTTCCAGTTGGTTGTCAACAAGTACGGTATCGAACACGAACTGATCGAGGCTTTCCTACATAGTATGGAAATGGATCTCTACGAACATGAGTACACGCCTGGTGGCTACCAAGAATATATCTATGGCTCAGCCGAAGTGGTAGGTCTAATGTGTCTGCGTGTGTTCTGCGAGGGTGACGCCACACAGCACGACCACCTTCGTGAGGGCGCGCGTCGCCTGGGTGCGGCTTTCCAGAAAGTGAATTTTCTCCGTGATCTCAAGAGCGATTTTCAGGATCGGGGCCGCGTCTATTTTCCCGGTGTGGACTTCAAAGCCTTTGACCCGCAGGCCAAAGAACGCATCGAGGCCGACATCCAGGCTGATTTTGATGCTGCTTACAAAGCTATCCTGCAACTGCCCAGAGGCGCGCGACAGGGCGTGTATCTCGCCTACGTTTACTACTGCACGTTATTTAACAAAATAAAACGTCTCCCCGCCGCCCGCATTCAGGAAGAGCGCATTCGCGTTCCCGACAGTCGCAAACTAGCGTTGCTCGCCCAGACTTACGTTAAATTCAGGATTGGTTCGCTGACGGCTTCGCTCTGGTAATTCACGCTTTATACCTTCGCTTCCCAGATCGCGATTAGGCCAATTTTCTGATCTTGATCGTTCTGACGATCGAGTAGAGCAGCAACCCCACCGGGCCAAGCATAAAGCAGAAAAAAATGGGTATCACTATCCACCAGTGCGGAATGTCCCGCTCATGCGCGTCGCGCAGTACCACGCTGCCAACGACAAGGTCGAAGGCCAGGTAGTGAATCCAGCCCGCCAGCATCGCGCCATCGCCGCCGTTTTGGAACAAGCTCTTTACGCCTTCCAGCGAACCGAAATCCCCGAAGTCGGGTGGCCCGCCCGAGAATAGGTAGTAGGCGTAGAACACCGCCAGCACTACCGGAATCAGAAACGACTTTATTAAAAACTGTGTGACGAACCAGCGCGGTGCGAAAATCATCAGCAGCCACTGTGGCAGGACGAGGGCGTTAGCGATTTGGAAAGCGGCGTCGGGAGTCATGGTTGCAGGTAGCTTGGTTCAGGGGAAAATGTAGGGGAAAATCACTTCACCTTATTCGTCCCCACAAAATCTTTTAAATAATAGGGTTCGAACGACGCCAAATCCTCGAACCGTCCCAGTTGATACGCCTCCGTCGCCAAAGTACCCACCGTGCGGGCCGAAGGTTCCACCAGTTGGTCGGGAAAGTGAGCGTTCGGGTGCGCCGCCAGCAACGCACGACTCTTAGCCGCACCATCGCCGAAAAATACGACGGGGTACTTGTCCAATACCTCAGCAAAAGAATCCGCGTCCAGAATAACAGCTTGCGTAGGCTGTACTTTTTCCAAATTCGTACTGAATACAGCGGCGAAGACCTCCATCCGCCGGGCGTCGATCATGGGGCAGAAAAGGTAATCTTTTGGGTAGAACGCCGTAAGCTGCGCGGTCAGAGCAGCCAAGGTTTCTACGCCAATCAACTGCTTATCCAGCGCATAGCACAACCCCTTGGCCGTGGAGACACTCACGCGTAGCCCGGTGTATGAACCCGGCCCCTTCGCCACGGCTACAGCATCGAGGTCAGAAAGCGTGTGTCCGGTTTGCTCCACTGCATTTTTCATCAGGATTGTGAGCAAAGACGAAGACATCCGCTCCGTCAGCAAGTCGTAGGCAGCCAGGAGTTGCCCACTGGCGTGTACCGCCACCGAGCAGCCGCGCGTGGAAGTGTCGATACTTAAAATTAGCATAAATAGGTTACGTCATTGGTAGAGACGAGATTTATTGCGTCTAGGAACCAAACAGAAAAAGCAATCGGCAAGAGAATCCTTACCTTTTTGACCTTTGTTTGATAGAAAGTGGAAAACTAAAATTCAGCCGTATGAATTCCTCCACGAACCCTCAGCCAGCAAGCGTCCACATTGGTGCCCACACCGCCGTACCAGCCGCTGAGGTCGTCTTCTGCCAGGGCGACCGCAACTACACCCAGGTACATTTTGCCGATCGTCCCAAGCTGACGCTGTCTGTCACGTTGCGAATCATCCACGAACGCCTGGGTAAGGAAGGTTTCCTGCGGGTGAGTCGTTCGGCTTTGGTCAACAAAGAAGCCATTGCCGAATATGATGGTCAGCAAGTGATTCTTTTTGATGGTTTGGTTTTGCCCGTGGCGCGGCGGCGGCGGCGGTTTGTGCGGCTTACGCTGCGGGGCATTTTTTCTACGCAGACTGGTTCTATGCGGGCTGGCGCGCGCTAGACGCGATAAATCGCGTCTCTACACCACTATTTCCCGCCGACAACTACTTCAGTCATGTCTTCGAGGGCCAGGTGTTTTTGAGCGATCGCCATAATTTCCTCGGCGGTGGTAGCGTGGATTTGATAAATGTAGCGGTCGTAAAAGTCAGCCGGTAGCCCGTCGGTAATCAGGATTTTCTGGCGGTCGGCCACGTCGAAAGCGGTGTTCAGCGACCCGGCAAATTCTCCGGCCAGGAAATTCTTGACCGTTTGCAGTTCCTCTTTGGGTACTGGGACCGTTTGTAGAACTCTGATTTCCTTGCGGATTTCGTCCAGCGTTTGTTGGGTAAATTCCTTCTTCACATCGGTGCTAACGACAAAGTAGCCATCCTGCCGGAAGGCGAAGGCACTAGACGAAATACCGTAGGTCAGCCCTTTTTCCTCCCGAATATTCTTCATCAGCCGCGATCCGAAGTACCCACCCAAAATTTCGCTTACGACCAGCATCTGATAATAATCGGGATGGTGGCGGTTAAAAAGCCGCTTGCCCAGTCGAATCGACGACTGAATGCTCTCGGGCCGATCGACGATGGACGTTTTCTGGCCGGGCAAAATCGGGAAAGTGGCGGCGGTGGGTTCTTCGGCGTCCGCTCGTGCTTTGTCTGTTCCCAGGAAAGCATTGACGGCGGCAATTTCCTCCCTTCCTACTTTTCCTGATAAAATAACCCGGTACTTTGATTGCTGTATATTAGCCTGGTAATGCGTCAGGGCATCCTCCCGCGCCATGGTGCTGATGCTCTCCTCGGTGCGTCCGCGCCCGTAGGGATGCTCCGGCCCAAAGAGTTTTTCGCGAAAAAGGGCCGTGGCGCGGTAGGCGTTCTTCTCCCAGTTGACACGGTGATTCTGTAAGTTGATGTTGCGCAGGTCGTCCCACTCTTTCCGGGGAAAAGTAGCGTCGGTAAGTATTTCCTGCACGATGGGCAGCACCTCGGGTAGAAAGCGCGCCAGGCAGTAGACTACGACGCCCGATTGGTCGAAAGTATTCTTCATTTCGGTGAACGCGCCCACGCGGTCGAAGGCCTCGCTGATGTCGGCGGAGGAGCGAGCGGCGGTGCCTTCGGTGAGCATCTTCACGGCGAAGTGCGCCGCGCCGGGCTTGGACTCCGACCAGTTGCCCGCTTCGAACATACATTCGATCCGCACGACGGGCTGATCTCCTATATTGATAATGTGTAGTGGCAGACCATTGTCCAATGTCAGAGTTTCGGCAGGAGGGAGTTCAATATTCTGAATGACCCGGAAAGGCGGGGCGATAGTTCGGTCCAAAATCATGGTTCGGGGATAAAAAAAGAATGACATCCCGCAACGGGGACGTCATTCATAATGTACTTTTTATTTAGAAAATCAATTCTCCATATCTTCCAGAATCGCGGAACGATCTTTGGCTTTCAAGTTGGCCATCAACGTAATACGGAGCGTTTGAGCCAGCGGACTTCCCTGCCGTTGCGGCATGAGATAAGCAAAATCCACATTGTATTTCTGCTGGAAACGAGCACCGAAACCAACGGTGAAGTACTTGCGGTCACCTTTCATCCGGCTTTCGCTGAAATAGCCAAAGCGAGCTGCAAAGATATCATTGTACCAGTACTCGACCCCCGCTGAAATCATCACTTCTTTCAATTCCTCGTTAAAACCATCGGGAGCGTCGGCAAACGAGCCAAAAATACCGCCCAACAGCGAAAGATCTTTTGGGTCGCGGCCACGTACTACCACTTGCTGCGTTCCCTGTAACTGGTAGACGGGTGGCGTGGGAACCATTAATTTATTGGCATCTAACACAAAGTTAAAGCGGTTGCGGCCATCGGCAGTATAGGAAATTCCGGTACCCAGCTTAAAGTTGGTTGGGATGAAGTACTTGTCATCACTACCATAGGATACCCTACCGCCCAGGTTGGAAATCATAGCACCCCACGACCAGATCAGGCTACTGCCAATTTCATCGTTCTTATACTCCTTCTTATAATAAGCGCTGATATCACCTGCCGCCGTAGCCGCCGGGCGAATGGAAACTCCGTTGACTAATCCAGTACCAGCTAAATTTGAGTTAATGTATTTCAGCGTAACACCCACCGAGAAATTCTCGGCCAACTGCCGCCCGTAGGTCAGGCCGCCCATGAATTCGCGGGAGGGAAAAGTACCCGTCAAAGCACCCTGCTGGTTTCTGAATTCTAATAAGCCCAGATCGAAGTAGTTGACTTGTAGAGCTATAACTTGTCCTTTGGCCACTTTTTTATAAGCCGAAAGGTAGGTAAAGTACATATCGTCCGTGATGTTACGCAGCCAGGGTGTGTAGGAAAGCGAAACACCGTAATCGTCTTTCAGATAGGGTAGTTTGGCAGGATTCCAGTAGGTAGCGTTGGCATCGGGACTGAGAGCAACTCCTGCGTCGCCAAGAGCAGCAGAGCGGGCGTCGGGGGCAAAATTTAAGAATGCCAGCGAAGTAATAGGAATTCGGTTGGTCGTATCCTGACCCGTAACAGTTTGAGCTACTACGGTCATGGAACTACCGCAAAGGAGGAGCACGGAGGATAAACTAACGAAAAAACGATTCATATTTCCTTGGTTTGACTATGTAAGGGCAATTTTCAGATAGCGGAGTTCAAATCTACGACGAAAGTACCGAAACCTTCAAAATATCTACTGGAATTCAGCTCAACTAGCGGACACGCAGTAGTTTTCCGTTTCGTCGGTCGGTCGTTTGATCTTTGGTAGAACGTATTTGCAGGTCGTACAAGTATAAGGTTCTGCCGGGAAAAACTAAAGCACTATTCGGGCCAAATTGCAGCGTTTCGGTGATTTTCGGCTCGCTATTATAATAAATTTGGCGGGAAGTATGGACAACTTGACCAGACAAAGTTATCAAACGGACGGTTATTTCCAGATCTTCACCGGAACGGTCATGCTCTATTGTGTAGGAAAGCCGATCGTCGAACGGGTTTGGAAAAAAATCGGCGGAGTTCAAGATAATACCAGCCTTTACCCCAACTACAAACCGTAACGTGCGTTCGGCGGAGTTCGTGTAATTGTCCCAGATTTTTGCGCGTAAAGTGTAGTTCCCCGGCGGCAGGTTGTCCAATGGGAAGCGGATCGTTCCGCGTCGGAAGTTGTCCGGCTGCGCCTGAAAGTAATCGTTGAGCACATAAGTCACAGTGTCGTTCAGCGTCGCGGTCAGGTTTTGCCCCAGGCCAACCGACGACACACTAATTCCGCTGTCGTCGAATGCTTTTATCCACAAAATCGAATTGGCCGCTACCGTTTGCCCATCGCGAAAAGTGCTGTCGTTGAGGTAGGCAGTTAATTCGGGCGGCGTCCGATCGTTCGCTTCCGGCGCGGCTCCGCCCACGGTTAGGGCCAGTTGTCCGGCGGCATCGGTTAGACCATCGTTCCGCTGGACGTAAATACTCGCCCGCCCATATCCGAAGCGATAGTCGATGTTGCGCGGCACCACGAAACTGATTGTGAATTGTCCCTTTTGCACGGTGGCTTGCCCTTCGTAGAGTTTGTTGCGCAGTTCGTCGTAAGCGGCCACAGCTCCGCCTTCTCCATTGGTACGGAAGCGGACGGGCTTGTCGTAGATCGTGACGTAAGCCGTGCCGTCGAAGGTTTCGGCCACTTTTTTATTTTGTAAAATATTACCACGCAATGTGACTTGCCGCAACGCACCCAACGTGTCGGGCGGCGTGCTCCAGGCAACCTCGTACGCGGGCCGGGCCAATTTCATCGAAGGATCGCCAAGCAGGGCAAAGTTGCGGTTCAAACTACCGCTCAGGCTATTATTCTTGGTAGCTTTCATCAGATCGCCCAGGCGTGTAGTAGCGTCGGCGACATTCAAGGCTTCGTAGAAAGCCTGGTTCAGGGAAAAATTGGTACTTGAGAACACCGGACGCGTAGTTGTGAGCGCGCCAATGGCCGCACCGCGTGGACTGAGTACCATGAGTTCGGCCCCGGAAACCAGGGCCGGGTCGTCATAGCGGCCAAACTCGCAGGTAGCGGTCAGCAGTAGCGGTAGGTTGTCGTAGCCACGTACAGTCTGCATATCGGCAAGAGTCAATATTTGTTCCTCGGCCCAGCCCGTGGCACCGCCGTGCCCGGTGTAGTTCAGGATGAGTGTGCCTTCGTCGATGCGCTGCCGAATGGTGGCATTCAGGTCAGGCTTCTTGGCT
>NZ_JBGSXF010000629.1:0-3029 GCF_041751555.1 Persicitalea sp.
TGGCTACTCAAAATGGCCTGGCGCGACAGCCGACGCAGCCGTTCGCGATTGCTGCTGTTTATCTCGTCGGTGATTCTGGGTATCGCGGCACTGGTGGCCATCTACTCGCTGGGCGACAACCTCCGGCAAAACATCGACGCGCAAGCCGCCACGCTACTTGGGGCTGATCTGGAAATCTCCGGCAATCAGCCCGCCTCGGCCAAAATCAAGCCGCTGCTGGATTCGTTGGGCGAGGATCGCTCGGAAGAAAGGCGCTTTGCGTCGATGGTGTTGTTTCCTAAAAATGGCGGCAACCGCCTGGCGCAGGTGCGGGCGCTGGAAGGTAGTTATCCCTACTATGGCGAATTGGAAACAGTCCCCGTCAAGGCAGGCCGCAGCTTTCGGGGAAACCGCCAAGCCTTAGTGGATCAAACCCTGATGCTGCAATACGATGCCAAAGTCGGTGATTCGGTGAAAGTGGGCGAAGTCATGTTCCTGATTGCGGGTACTTTGCTGAAAGCCCCCGGCCAAACGGGCCTATCAGCTACGGTGGCCCCGACAGTTTACATTCCGCTGCGCTATCTGGAACAGACGGGATTGGAGCAAAAGGGTAGTCGGATCAACTATTTGTATTTTTTCAAATATCCAGCGAAAACGGACGTCGAGCGAATCGCAAAAAGGCTCGAATCACGCCTGGATATTGAAGACCTGGATTCTAAAACCGTCGCCAGTCAGAAAGAATCGACGGGCCGCTCCTTCGAGGATTTGACGCAGTTTTTAGCGTTGGTCGGCTTCATCGCCCTGTTACTGGGTTGCGTGGGTGTAGCGAGTGCGGTGCATATCTATATCCGTGAAAAGCTAAATTCTATTGCGCTGCTGCGCTGCCTGGGCGTGAAATCGTCGCAGGCGTTTGTGATTTTTTTGATTCAAATCGTGGGCGTCGGCTTCCTGGGATCGGTTATCGGGGCCACGCTGGGGGCAGTCATTCAGCAGTTCCTGCCGGTGGTACTCAAAGATTTTCTGCCCTTTACACTGACGACCGAAATCTCCTGGTCGGCCATTGGACAGGGTGTTTTACTGGGAACGATTATCTCGATTTTATTCGCGCTGTTACCGCTTGTTTCGGTGCGCAACATCGCGCCACTTCGGGTACTTCGGGCGTCGTTCGAGTCCGCATCCGACAACAAAGATCCGCTTCGCTGGCTGGTGTACGGCCTGATTCTCGCCTTCGTTTTCCTCTTTACTTACATCCAAACCGAAAGCTGGCTGGACGCACTGGTATTCACCGTCAGTATTTTGGGCGCGTTTCTGTTGCTCTTGGCAATGGCGTCCTTACTCATCTGGCTGGTGCAGCGGTTTTTCCCCTCGTCATGGCCTTATGTGTGGCGGCAAGCGCTGGCTAATCTGCACCGTCCCAACAATCAGACTTCGATTCTGCTCGTGTCCATCGGCTTGGGTACGGCATTCATTTGTACACTGATTTTGGTGCAGTCCCTTTTGTTGAAGCGCGTCACGCTGTCCACGAGCGGTAACCAACCCAACATTTTGTTATTTGACATTCAAAGCGATCAACGCGAGGACGTCTTAAATTTGGCCAAAGAGCAGGATTTACCCATTATTCAAAGCGTTCCGGTCGTGAATATGCGGCTGGAAAAGGTCAACGATGTTACGCCCGCCATCGCGCAGAAGGACACCTCGAACCGCGTGTCGCGCCGGATTTTTGGCCGTGAGTACCGTGTCAGCTACCGCGACACGCTCACGGAATTCGAAGAACTTAAGCGGGGCCGCTGGCAGGGAACGGCCCCCACCGACGGGCCAGTACCGATCTCGATGGAAGAAGGCTTCGCTGAGCGCAACGGCGTCCGGGTGGGCGATACGCTGACCTTCAATGTGCAGGGCGCGCTGCTGACAACGGTTATCGGTAGTCTGCGGGAAGTGGATTGGAACGGCGTCCGCACCAGCTTTCTGGTACTGTTTCCTAAAGGCGTACTGGAAGAAGCTCCGCAATTTCATGTCCTGCTCACCCGCACCCCTTCCAGCGAGAAATCCGCTGATTTCCAACGGGTCATTGTACAGCGGTTTCCCAACATTTCCATCATAGATTTGGGATTGGTGTTGAAAGTGATCGACGAACTACTGGAAAAAATCGGCTTCGTCATCCGTTTCATGGCTGGCTTCAGCATCCTGACGGGATTGATTGTGTTGATATCTTCGGTACTTATCAGCAAGTACCAGCGTTTGCAGGAAAGCGTTCTGCTGCGTACCCTGGGCGCAAGCCGGAAGCAGATTTTTGCCATCACGGCTTTGGAATATTTCTTCCTCGGCGCGTTGGCTGCCGCCACGGGCATCATTCTGGCTCTGGCAGGTAGTTGGGCTTTGGCAAAATTCACTTTCAAACTCGACTTTGAACCCCAATTCCTGCCGTTGCTGCTCGTATTCCTGAGCGTTTCCGGCCTCACTGTCCTTATTGGTCTGGCTAATAGTCGTGGCATCCTTTCTCGCTCACCGCTGGAGGTGCTGCGGCAGGAGGCGTAGTTTTGGGCGACCACACGAGTCCGCCCAAAATAATGCCGTACACACTACATTTCCGGTGGCTGACGTGCATCAGGCGAACACGGTTAGCCCCTCCGCTTGCCTAGTATAGGGTGATAAAAGTAATTTGGCTCACTGGCTTCCTTTAAACTCAAAGCCCTGACAACGATCGAAGAGAGGCCGCCGATGTTGAAACAGCCGTAGCACCCAAATACTCTTCCGGCCTGTGGCGTTTAGGTTCAGACGGCTTGAAAGTCAAACTACTATGAAATGAAAAAGTACCTTACTTGGATTGGTTCTAGCTTTATAATTATCCTGGCTACCTTGATCGTTCCAGACCAATCGCTGGCCGCTAACTTTCCTTCAAATACCCATGTCAACCACGCTAATTCCGACTACGGAATTGGAGATGTCGTGGTCAACTTCCGACTTAAAAACGTGGAGGGAAACACGGTGTCATTGAGCGATTTCTCTAACCAAAAAGGAGTGATCGTGATTTTTACCTGCAATCACTGCCC
>NZ_JBGSXF010000630.1:0-6736 GCF_041751555.1 Persicitalea sp.
AACTAACTGTCCTTATTTTTTTCGGGATCGACGGGCTTGTTGGCGGGGCTTTTGGCGGGGCGACCCATCACGCGCTTGCGGGTGCCGGCCGTAGTCGTTTTTGACTTGGTGGCACGGGCAGGTTTTTTGGCAGCGGGTTTCCGAGCGGTGGTAGTTTTGGGGGTAGTAGTAGCTTTCGGCTTGGAGGGAGCTGCCTTTGCCGCTGTCTCTTCCAATGCTTCCTTCATCGTCTCGGTGGTGTCGGCGGAGGCTTCACGGGCGGCGGTTTGCGAGTCGAGTTCCAGTTTGCGGGCTTCCTTGGTTTCCTTATCCGCTGCACCCTTGGTATCGACCGAATCGGCCTTAGGCTTCTTGGACTTACCGACCTTCTTGGCTTTGCTGACTTTTTTCTCGCTCTTCTTTCCAGCTTTTTTAGTTGCCTTCTCCGCCTTTTTGGCTTCCTTATCCGCCTGCTTATTTTGTTTGTCAATGAGCTTGCTGACTTTCTTTGCCAACTTCTCGGCTGTCTTTTCAACGGACTTCTTCAGTTTTTTAGAATCCGTGGTCAGCTCGTTCAGTTTCTCCTCCAGCGTTTGGGCGATTTCGGACGTTAGTTTTTTGGTTTTTTCTTTCATGAGGTAGTTTTTAGAAGAATTGGGTAGTGGTTGAGCAGCACCCGTATAATAAAAAAATCTACAAATACTTACGATTTTTTTCGCAAGAACAAAAATAATCGCATTATTCTTATGTTAAGTTTTTTTCGATGAACTTCCAAAGTACAATTCCTGCCGACACTGACACGTTAAAAGAGTGCTTCGTGCCAAACTGCGGAATCTCCACGCAAACATCCACCAGAGCCATGATTTCCTCGCTAACCCCCGCCACCTCATTGCCAAAAATGAAAGCGTATTTTTCGCCTTTGATCGGAGCGAAGTTTTGCAAAGCGACGCTGTCGTGCGCCTGTTCAACGGCGACGAGTGTGTAGGCCTCGTCTTTGAGTTTTGTGACCAGAGTTAAAACGTCGTCGGCCTTTTCCCAGGCCACAGCCAATTCGGCGCCGATAGCACTTTTGGTAATTTCACGGTGGGGTGGGGTAGGAGTGAAGCCGCCCAAATATATTTTTTCGGCCCGAAAAGCGTCGGCCGTGCGAAAGAACGAGCCGACGTTGTTGAGGCTGCGGATATTTTCCAGAATAATCACGTAGGGGAATTTTTCGGAGGTTTGGAATCCTTCTACTGAGAGACGGTTCATTTCCTCCATCGAGCGTTTTTTCATACTACCATTTGTTGTAAAAAGTGTTCCAAAGATTAAAGTAGGTAGATTGTGAATGTCAGCGTTTTTTACCAAAATACAAACCTCCGATTATCCACCAAGAATCCATCCATCGACCATGAAAACAAAGCTCCTATTCTGTGTGGCCCTAACCCTTATCGGTTTTACGGGCTGGGCGCAAACCAGCGAAACGATCCGCGTCAAGTCGGACCAGCAACTTTCGGTCAGCGACAAGTACCTCTATCCGCAGTTCACTACCGGAACGGTGCAGTACCGGGATGGCCGTACGGTCTCGGCAAAGCTCAACTTCAACCTGCTGCTGCGGGAGATGCAGTTCGTCAACCCGCCCCGCATGGACACGCTTACCCTTGATCAGGAATACACCATCCGGCACATCGCGATTAATGAAGATAAGTTCGTCCACGATCCCAAAACGGGATTCATGAAAGTGTTGGGCGATTACGGCGCAACGAAACTTGTAGCGGCGCAATCGCTGCAAGTGGGTAATGTGGATAAGGAAGGCGGTTATGGTCAGTCGTCGGGCGTGTCGTCGATCAAATCGGTCAATAACCTGCCGACCGACAATGGCTCCATCGCCCGCCTAAGCATGAAGGGCGATGTGGTGTATTCCCGCCGGGAAAGCTTTTTTCTGGTGGACGACAACGGAGTGGCTTACCCCGCCAACCGGAAGTCGGTGCTAAAACTTTACGCCAAACGGAAAAATGAAATCAACGATTACATCAAGGAAAATTCCGTTCAGTTTAGCGATGCAGCCGATCTGAAAAAAATACTGGAATTTAGTCAGGGGCTAAATTGATAGTCCGGCGAAACGATGAAGCCTTTTATTTTAGAAGATAGACCACGCCCCTTTTGTTAAGGTACTTACCGCTGCGATCCAGATACCGAACAGTGTAGGCGTAGCTGCCAACGGGTAGATTTTGGCTCTTGAACTTGCCATCCCAGGATATGGCGGGGTCTTTACTGTGGAAGATCGCCAAGCCCCATTTGTTATAAATTGTTATTTCAAATTCAGAGGCAATCACACCTTTAACTTCCAGCAAGTCGTTGATTTCGTCACCATTGGGCGAAAAGGCATCAGGCAAATAGAAAGGTGGACGTACCTCACAATCGTCCGGCGGTACGGTGAAGCACCTTTTTAAAGAATAAAAAGTAAATCCTTCGTAGCTGACCACGAGTTGGTAGCAGACCTCTTTGCCGCAGATAAATTCTCGATCTACTAAGGAACCAAAAGTACCCGAACTGGTCACGTCTTTCCAATCCAGGCCATCTTTTTGAATAACTGCCCTGGTGCCCGGTGGACGGTAGTCTATTTTCCAGGAAACCGTATTTTCGTCCTTGGTTCCCTCCACTTTAAAATCCGACGCGCAGATGGGCCGCGAACGCAGTTCGGACAGGCAGGAGTCGGCGGGTTGCAACCGAAAACAGGCGCGGTCGGGTAGTTCTAAAGTACTGGTGACGGACTTCTGATTCTTGTCCAGTTTTTGTCCATTCGGGTCAAAAACACCGTTCGCGCTACCCTTTTGCAAGAGCAACTCCACCGCCAACGAATCTCGAATCTGCAAATCCAGCTTCGTTTCATCGCGCATTCGGGCTTCGGTGATGGCAGGCGGTTCCAGATTCTCGGGTACCACGAAGGTCAGTCGCGTGACGGTTCCCCGGCATTGACCCGGCGTGTGCACACCCCGCACCCTGATACCGTAAGACTTGGGAGCAGCGTACTTGTAGTATATTTTCTGACCGAAGCCGGGATAACCCTTGATCTCGGTATCGCCCCAGTCCACTTGATAAGTGGGGTAAACCGTTGGCTGTTTGGGGTCGAACACCAATTGTACCGCGCCATTGGCGCAGGAAATAGCCTCAACTACCGGGGCCAGCGTATCAGTTACGCGGACGTTGGTGCAGGCCAGGTACTTCTGGCCGTCCTTTTCCGAAAACTGGACAATCGTGTAAAAACCCGGTTTGGAATATACGTGAATGCTATCGGCGGTCAGACTGTCGGGATTGACAGCCCCGCCCCGGTAGTCGAACACGTGGCGAGTACTGGTGGCATCCTTTATATCGTTGCGTACGGCCACATTAAGCGGCAGACAACCGCTCAACGTAGTTGAAACGGCACCCGTTTTGATAGTGGGGTCGGCGAGAGCGGCGCATTGTCCCACGGCCCGAACGGCCCACAATTGTAAAATGAGGATAAGGAAAATAGGAGAATAGGCCGTCAGCTTGCTTTTCATAACAGAGCGCAAACAATATTGCGCATGAATCATAAACGTAACAAAGGCGTGGCCCGGATGTTTTTTACCACGATTTGGAAAATTTCCCAAAGATCGGCAACTTACGCAGCGATCACTATTTCAGTATCTTATCTAACATAAAATTTCCGAATAATAAACTTTAAATGACCATGAGTACTTCACGCAGAGACATCCTGAAACTGGCGGGTGTGGCCTTGGCGGGCAGCACGTTCCCCTCCATCATCATTCCTAACCGCGCCTTCGCGGGGGTTAACAGCGAAACCCTGAAGGTAGGCCTGATTGGCTGCGGCGGGCGCGGCTCGGGGGCGGCCAAGCAGGCTATGAATGCCGATCCCAATGTAGTGTTGCACGCCATGGGCGATATTTTCCGCGACCGCCTCGATTCCTCACTGGAAGCCCTCACTAAGGCCGTGGGCGACAAGGTCAAAGTGGATGAGGGCCACAAGTTTGTCGGCTTCGATGCTTTTCAGAAGGTAATCGACTCCGGCGTGGACGTTGTGATCCTGACTACCCCGCCGCATTTCCGGCCCGAGCACCTGACCGCGGCTGTAAAGGCTGGCAAGCACGTGTTCTGCGAAAAACCTGTGGCTGTTGATACCCCCGGTATTAAAGTAGTCCTGGAAGCGGCCAAAATGGCCAAAGAGAAAAACCTTTCCCTGGTTTCGGGCTTGTGCTGGCGTTTTCATGAGCCGAAGCGGGCGGCCTTTTCCAAGATTCGGGAGGGTGCCATCGGCGATGTCATGGCTGTTTATAACACCTACAATACGGAAAACCTCTGGTCGTTCCCGCGCCAACCGGGCTGGACGGACATGGAGTACGTTCTCCGCAACTGGACCTATTACACCTGGCTGGCAGGCGACCACATCGTGGAGCAAGCCGTGCATAGTCTCGACATGATGTCATGGGCATTGGGCGACGTAAAGCCCCTTAGTGCCGTCGGCACAGGAGGACGGCAGGTGCGCGTCGATCCGCTGTTCGGCAACATCTTTGACCACTTCGCCATCACTTACGAGTATCCCAACGGCGTAAAGGGTTTCCACATGTCGCGGCAACAGATCAACACCGAGCGCAGCTACGCCGTGGAAAGTTTTGGTACCAAAGGAAAGGCCTACGTGAACTGTTCGCGCAATGTCCACGAGATCGAAGGAGCCAACCCCTGGAAATATTCGGGCAAGATGAACGATATGTACCAGACCGAACACGATGAGTTATTCGCCTCGATCCGCAACAGCAAGCCCATCAACAACGGGGAGTGGATGTCGCAAAGTACGATGCTGGCCATCATGGGACGCATGGCTGCTTACACGGGCAAACAAATCACCTGGGAGGATGCCATGAATTCCACCGAGGATCTGGCTCCTGATTCGTTCGACTTTAAGTCTACGCCTCCCGAGAGCGTTGTGGCCAAGCCGGGCATTACACCGTTTAGCTAGATTATGGATAGAAGAATTTTTCTAAGAAACAGCGCGCTGGCGGCATCGGCCGTGTCTTTGGTTCTTTCCGGTGTAGCTAATGCAACTACCGCATTGCCCGCCCGCCCAATGACGAAGAAGAGCCTGAAATGGGGCATGGTCAAGGGCGACATGTCCATCATGGACAAGTTCAAGATGCTGAAAGAGCTGGGCTACGATGGTGTGGAACTGGATTCACCCCACGACCTTGACCACAAGGAAATCCTGGCTGCCCGTGACAAAACCGGACTCGAACTACCCGGCGTGGTCAACTCGGTACATTGGAAATCACCGCTCTCCTCCGCCGATCCCAAGGTGCGGGCGACTTGTGTGGAGTCCATGAAAACCGCCCTGAACGACTGCAAGATGTACGGCGGCACCACGGTGCTGCTGGTACCCGCCGTAGTCAACGCTGAAACTAGCTATAAGGACGCCTACGAGCGTTCGCAAGCCGAGATTCGAAAACTACTACCTACGGCAGAGAAAACGGGTGTGAAAATCGCTTTGGAAAATGTCTGGAATAATTTCCTGCTAAGTCCAATGGAAGCCGCGCGTTACGTGGACGAAATCGACCACCCGCTGGTGGGCTGGTACTTTGATGTTGGTAACATTGTGCGCTACGGTTGGCCAGAGCATTGGATCGAGGTGCTAGATAAGCGCATCATGAAGCTAGACATCAAGGAATACAGCCGCAAGAAGCAATCCGATGAAGGCATCTGGAAAGGTTTCCAGGTTGAAATTATGGAAGGGGACTGCAACTGGCCCGCCGTGAACAAAGCTCTGGCGGACATCGGCTACTCGGGCTGGGCTTCCGCCGAGGTAGGCGGCGGTGACCGCGAGCGGCTGGCGGAAGTAAGTAAACGGATGGATCGGGTTTTTGCGGCTTAACCTTTTTCTGCAACTGCCTTCTTGCAACGCTGACAGTCTTTTGAAGGCTGTCAGCATTTTTATGTGGGTAGTAGTAAGCTGGTTTTATCTTTTGATAGCGTTGTAAGGTACATGACGGAAATATAACGTCCTTTTGTCAAAGAATTCCCAAAACTAAAAGCAAATCCTTTATTTCATGAAACATACCACCCGCAAAGAATTCCTCCAAGATCTCTCGCTGCTGGCGGCGGCTTCGTTGCTGCCCGGCCTTTCCTTCGCCGAAGTCGAGTTTTTAAAAAAATCAAAAATGAAACTCGGCCTGGTTACCTATCTGTGGGGCAAAGATTGGGACGTACCGACCCTCATCGAGAACTGCGCCAAAACGGGCATCGGCGGGGTAGAATTACGCGTGGATCATGCCCATAAGGTAATGCCCGACATTTCGGCAGCCCGGCGGCAGGAAGTGAAGAAAATGTTCGCCGATAGCCCTGTGGAGATTGTGGGCACGGGTACGAACGAACAGTATGATTCGCCCGACCCTGCCAAGCTGAAAGCGAACATGGATCGTACCAAGGAATTCATTAAGCTGAGTGCCGACATCGGGGGTACAGGCGTAAAGGTGAAGCCTAACCAATTCCATAAAGACGTACCGCACGAAAAAACATTGGCACAAATCGGCCAATCACTAAGTGAACTCGGTAAATACGCTGCCGACTTCGGGCAGATAATCCGGCTGGAAGTCCACGGCAACGGCACCCAGGAACTACCCAATATCAAGACGATCATGGATCACTGCGAAAACCGCAACGCCACTGTTTGCTGGAACTGTAACCAGGAAGACCTCATCGGGCAGGGTTTGGAATACAACTTCAACCTCGTGAAAGATCGCTTCGG
>NZ_JBGSXF010000631.1:0-3509 GCF_041751555.1 Persicitalea sp.
GGCCCGCACTTTCCAGGAGGTCGATCTGATGATGAAAGGGGCGAAAAAGTACAAGGTAGCCACCCAAATGGGTAATCAGGGACACTCGGAGGCCAACTACTTCCAGTTCAAATCCTGGGTAGATGCCGGAATTATCAAGGATGTCACGTCCATGACCGCGCACATGAACAGTCGCCGCCGCTGGCACGGCTGGGACTCAAATATGACCCACTACCCCAACGGTGAACCCATCCCCAAGACGCTCGATTGGAACACCTGGCTCATGACAGCCCAGGAACACGACTACCAAAAGGATTTTGTGAACGGACAATGGCGCTGCTGGTACGATTTCGGGATGGGTACACTGGGCGACTGGGGCGCGCACATTATGGATACGGCCCACCAGTTTCTGGATTTGGGTTTGCCCTACGAAATCGACCCGGTCATGCTGAAAGAACATAACCCGTTCTTTTTCCCGATGTCTACCACGCTATCGTTCAAATTTCCGAAGCGGGGTAGTATGCCACCGATGGAAATCAACTGGTACGATGGCCTGGATAATATTCCGAGTGTACCGGATGGCTATGGCGTGTCGGAACTAGACCCCAACATTCCACCCGCCAGCAATGGCAAAATACAGCCCGCCAAGTTGAATCCGGGAAAAATTATTTACAGCAAAGACTTGACCTTCAAGGGAGGTTCGCACGGAAGTACTTTGTCCATCATTCCGGAAGATAAGGCCAAAGACATGGCCTCGAAACTACCGAAGGTACCGGAAAGCCCATCCAACCACTACGCCAACTTCCTGAAAGGTTGCAAAGGGGAAGAAAAATGCCGCTCCTCGTTCGACATCGCCGGACCATTGAGTCAGGTTTTTAACCTTGGAGTGTTGGCCCAAAGGCTGAACACCAAGCTGCTGTTTGATCGGGAGACGCAACGCATCACCAACAACCCGCTCGCCAACTTCCTGCTCGCCGGAGCCGCGCCGAGGAAAGGGTGGGAGGAGTATTATTTGTTGTAGGAATCGTCAGTGTATAGCAATTTAAACCTAAAAAACCTATGAACAAAGTACCCCAATCCAACCCTTTTTCTATTTTCCGCTACGTCATTTTATCGACGCTTGCCGCCCTGCTGGTCATTAGCAACAATAACGTACAGGCCAAGTCCTTCGCCACCCCGCTGGAAGGCCGCTGGGATCTCACGGTTGACATGGCCGGAAAACTGTCTCCCTCGTGGCTGGAGGTCACCCATTCCGGCAACCATACCCTGGTGGGTAGGTTCGTATCGGTGTCGGGCAGCGCGCGCCCTATTTCGGAGGTACATTTCCAGGACGGCAAATTTAATTTCTCCATTCCTCCCCAATGGGAGAGTGGTGAGAACGACTTTTCGGTGCAAGGTACCCTCATGGGAGACAAGATTGAAGGTACCCTAACTACCCCCGACGGAAAAACCCACAGCTGGACGGGAATGCGGGCTCCCAAACTGCGCCGTTCTTCAACCCCCACCTGGGGCAAGCCCGTAAAACTTACGGAAGGCAACACCATCAAAGGCTGGCACACCGAAGGTACCAACCAATGGACGATCAAGGATGGCGTGCTGAAAAGCGAGAAATCCGGCGCGAACCTGATTACTGATGAGAAATTTGACGATTTCAAACTGCACGTGGAGTTCCGTATCCCCAAGGGCAGCAACAGCGGCGTGTATCTGCGTGGCCGCTACGAAGTGCAGGTGACCGACGGCAAAGGCATGGAGCCCTCCTATGGGGAACTCGGCGGCGTGTACGGTTTTATCGCCCCCAGCGAGATGGTAGGCAAAGAACCGGGCGAATGGCAGTCCTTCGACGTCACACTGATCGGTCGCATGATTACCCTCGATGTGAATGGCAAACGGGTCATTACCAATCAGGAAATTCCGGGCATTACCGGCGGCGCGCTCGACAGCAACGAGGACGAGCCCGGCCCCCTCTACATTCAGGGCGACCACGGCCCGGTGGAGTACCGGAATATCGTGATTACACCAGCGAAGTAGGGTACCTAGTTATGAAAAACACCTATCTCCGTTGGAGGTAGGTGTTTTTTTTGAGCAGTCGTGGCAAAATTAATAGCGAGGCCCAATTCGATCCGGAAAGTATGTGACCAGGTACTTCTTGAAAGCAACCGGTCTGTCCCTCAGAATTGGAAGTAAATAAATGAGCCCGTACTTTTTTGGGTAAGTACCAGCACCAGGAGCATAAACGTCCATCCCAGCCCAAGCAGCCACCAGGGGGTCTGCCTGGCAACGGCCACCACCGACCGGTCGCGCATGAGCCAATGACAGCTTAGTAGAGCGACCGTAACAACCAGCACCTTGTACAGATCAATAGTAGCCAAGAGCTTCACCTGCACGGGTATCTGGCCAAACATTGAGAGCAACAGCCGCATGGCGGTACCAAAATCGGGAGCGCGGAAGAAAACCCAGGTAATAGTAACCAGCAAAAACGTCAACAGGGCCAGTGCAAACCGCGAAACCGAGCGACCTAATGGAATAGTCGGAAGAAAGGAAGCCTGTGTCATAAAAGGCCCGGTTGTGGTTGTGACGGGTACCCTGGGAAGCCGGGCCAACCGATTCCGGAATAATCTTTCCAGGCCCAGAAAAATGCCGTGCAGCGCGCCCCAAACCACAAACGTCCAGTTGGCACCGTGCCACAAGCCACCCAGCAGCATCGTTATCATCAGGTTCAGGTACGTCCGGGCATGACCGAGGCGGTTACCACCCAGCGGAATGTACAGGTAGTCGCGCAGCCAGGTGGAGAGGGTAATGTGCCAGCGGCGCCAGAAATCGGAAAAGCCAATGGCGGCGTAAGGGTAGCGGAAGTTGTCGGGCAGCACGAAGCCCAGACACAGGGCTACCCCGATCGCGCAGGTGGAATAGCCGGCAAAGTCGCAGAAAATCTGACCGGAAAAGGCAAGTACCCCCGCCCAGGCATCCAGCGGATGCAGCGGAAAAGGAACCCCAAACACCGAATCAGCCGTTTCTGACAGCATCCCATCGGCAATGCCTACTTTCATGAAGAGACCCAGCGTGAGCAGGAACAAACCCCAGATGAATTGAGTTTGGGTAGCCCGGTGGGGTACTTTAAACTGCGGAATCAGTTCGCCGGGCCGTACGATGGGACCCGCCACCAATTGAGGAAAAAACGTTACGAACAGGGAGAAATCAAGCAGGGACTTTTCCGGGGCAAACTGCCGACGGTACACATCCAGCGTGTAGGAGAGCGTCTGGAACGTATAGAACGAGATACCCACCGGCAGGATAATATCCGCCCCGGGTGGCTGGTAGGTAATACCCGCCAGCGAAAGCAGCGCCACGAAGTTATTCATAAGAAAGCCCCCGTACTTAAAGAAACCCAGCATACCCAGGTTTACTGCCAGGCTTAACAGCAAAAGGCCTTTGCGCTTAAACTGATTTTCCTCCCGCCCCAGCGCCAGGGCCACCAGGTAGTCTACAAGGGTCGAAAGCCACAGGAGCAGCACAAAAGGCGGGTTCCAGAC
>NZ_JBGSXF010000632.1:0-11525 GCF_041751555.1 Persicitalea sp.
GAAAAGGACATCACGACGACCAACCGCGTGGTGGGCAACATCACGCCTTCGTTCCGAATCATAGAAGGACTGGTGTACAAGCTCAATTTTGGAGTGGACAATTCCAGTTCGGTACGTGACTTGCAGTCGCTGGCCAACGCCGTGCCGCAGCAGGACGGTCGGCTTGAAACGATCAATGCGGTTAACCGCAACTCGTTGATTGAAAACTACCTGACCTATACTTTTTCCAATGCCAACCACGGCTTTACTGGACTGGTGGGTCACTCGTACCAGAATTTTCTTATTCAAAGCCGCAGTTCGAGCGTAAACAAATTCCCCATTTCCAGCATCGAGCCGATCTACAATCCGGGTTTGGGCCAGGAACTCACCTTTGCCAACAACCGCCCGACAGGCTTCGCCATCGAGAATGAGCTACAATCGTTCTTTGGCCGCGTCAACTACACTTTTGCTGATAAGTACCTGCTGACGGCCACCGTTCGGGCCGACGGTTCGTCGAAGTTCGGGGCCAACAACAAGTACGGCGTTTTCCCGTCAGCTTCGGTGGGCTGGCGGCTGTCTGAAGAGGAGTTTATGAAATCATCGCCTTTCAACGACCTGAAACTACGTGCGGGTTATGGAGTGACAGGCAACCAGGAAATTCCTTCCAAAATCACGCAGGCACTGTTTACTTCGCAGATTTCTTCATCCGCCAGCTACCCACTAACCGACACCGGCCCTTACGTGCCGGGTACTTCCTACGTGCGCCTGGCCAATCCCAACATTCAGTGGGAAGTCTCCAAGCAGATGGACGTGGGCCTCGACTTTGCACTGTTCAGCAATGCGTTGTCGGGTACGATCGACTATTTTGATAAAGTCTCGAACAACATTCTGTTGGAAGTGATCCCCGCCGATCCCGTGCAGCCTGCCAACACTTTCTGGACCAACGTGCCGGACATGACGATCACCAACCGGGGCCTGGAACTGGATCTGAACTACCGCTACACGGCGGGTAACGGATTGCGCGCCAACATCGGTGGCAACATTACCTTCATCGACAACAATGTCGAAGGCTCGCCCTACTCTGTCATTCCTTCCGGCGCGGCTTCGGGCTCGGGCCTTACTTCGGCCACGATCAACGGCTACGTCAACGGACAACCGATCGGTACTTTTTTCCTGAAAGAGTTTACGGGCTTCGACGATAAAGGAATAAGTACTTTCCGCGATACGGATGGTGATGGTCTTGTGACCGATAAAGACCGCGTGGCCCTCGGCACCGCCCTGCCCACCCGACAGTACAACATCAACGGCGGTCTGTCGCACAAGGGCTTCGACTTCTCGTTCAACCTCAACGGCGTGGCGGGAAATAAGGTCTATGACAACACGGCCAACTCCAATTTCTACAAACTGAAACTGTCCAAAGGCCAGAACGTGATTCCTGAGGCCATCGAGGCGACTAACGAGTCGATCAACAACGCGGCCCCGGTTTCATCGCGCTACCTGAAAAGCGGGGCGTACTTCCGGCTGAATAATATGTCGCTCGGCTATTCTTTCAATACCAAATCGTTGGGCATCGAGCGCTGGGTTTCGGGCATCCGTCTGTCAGCTACGGGCCAGAATCTGTTCCTGATCACGAAGTACAACGGCTACGACCCCGAGGTTAACGCCAACCGCGCAATCAACGGAATCTCTTCCTACGGCGTAGACTACCTAAGCTACCCGAAGGCGAAGACGTTTGTGTTTGGACTTAATGTGACATTTTAACAATCAATGATAGAATGGGTGAATGATAGAATGATAGAATAGGTAAAGTCGGGCGAAAGCAATATTCTATCATTCACTCATTCACTCATTCACTCATTCAAAATTAATTTCAACATGAAAAAGCTACTCTTCTTCTCCTTCCTGATCCTCTTCGGTTGCACCAACCTGGAAGAGAACGTACTGGACGAAACTTCGGCCAGCGGTCTTACCGATCGGCAGGCCGCCGATGGTATTTTGGTACCTGCTTACGCGCTGTTACCCAACATCTTTCAGCATACTACGTATTTTGCTTTGCAGGAAATCTCTACCGATGAGGCCATCCTGCCTTACCGGGGCGGCACTGACTGGGGCGACAATGGCATTTATCTGGCCATGCAGGCGCATACCTACACCAGTACCGATCCGAACATCCGTAATACCTGGAACCTCATCCTGCAAGGTGTTTCACGGACAATTACAGCTCTCAACGCCCTGCCCACGCTGAAAGACCCCGTCACGAAGGCGTACATCGCCGAGGCGCGGGGGATGCGGGCCTACTACTCCATGCTGACGCTGGATTTGTGGGGATTGGTGTTTGTGAAAGATGATTTGGGGGCCAATTCCAAGATTCTGCGCGGCACGGAGGCCTTCGAGTTCATCAAGAGCGAACTGCTGGCCATCGAGCCGGACGTGCAGGCCAACGTCGGGCCGGGTCGCATTTCCAAAGGAGCCGTTTGGGGGCTGCTGGCGCGGCTGTATCTGAATGCTGCCGTCTATCGCGACCCTTACGGAACGCCCGCTTTCAAGCCGGAGGATATGGACAAGGTTGTGGAATACACCGACAAGATCATTTCGTCGGGCCAGTACGCCTTGGCGAAGGAGTACTTTTCCATCTTCGATTCGGACAACCACACCAACAAGGAACTCATCTTTGCCGTGGATCAGAGGGCCGACCTGAACGGCCACAACCGAATGGCTTATTTCTCACTTTCGGGCGACCAGTTTCCGCTGCCCGCCTACCCCGCTGCCAACGGCACCGACGGGCCGGGCATCACCTCGGACTATTATCAGACCTGGGCTAAAGCCTACGCCCCCGCCGACCCTTCGGTCGATCCGCGCTTTCACAAGCAAAACTTGTCCATTTACACCAATCCCGCCGACTCCTGCGTGGCGGCGGACAATTTTAACGTCAATCGCGGCATTCTGCGCGGCCAGCAGTACGGGCTGCTCCGCGTAAATGGAGCTTTCTTGAAATGTCCCGATGGTAAAATGAAGGTCGGGAAACTGTTCTCGGCTTCGCGCAACAAACCCACGCTGCCCGTGAACTTTACCGAAAAAATTGATTTCACGGTAGAGGGCAGCAATTACAGCTCGGGCTACCGGGTGGAAAAGTACGAGTTCAGCAAGAAGTCCACGAGCGGGCGCAACTTCGGTGAGGCCGATCTCATCATCGTGCGCCTGGCGGATGCCTACCTGATGCGGGCCGAGGCCAAACTCCGCAAGGGTGGTGGAGAGGCTGCTGCCCTGGCCGACGTGAACACCGTTCGTGCCGCCCGCACGGCGCGGGGTACGCCGCCCCCGGCCCTCACAGCGATGAACCTGGATTTGCTCTACCGCGAGCGGGGCTTCGAATTTTACTGGGAAATGCTTCGCCGCAGTGATATGATCCGTTTCAGTAAATACGAAGACACCTGGACCGAAAAAACCAACAAAGACCCGAAGAAGCGATTGTTCCCCATTCCACAAACGGCTATCGACGGCGCGTCGAACCTGCCGGGGTATTTGAAACAGAACGATAGCTACTAGTTGGTTGATCATACGTTGGAACGGGCACTACGATTGATTATTTTCACCCAAAAACAATCAATCGTAGTGCCCGTTTTTTGTGAAAATCAGCGTACTTTCCGGTTATTTAAGAAAAACTTTGGGAAACTGCGCTTTGGACCGGGTCGCTCCGGCGCACCTGGCGTACTTCTCGGTGAAACTCTGTGTCATAAAAAACGCCGAACAAAAATGCAAGAACCAAACTGGCAGATCGCCAAGGAATACGAAGACATTACCTACAAAAAAGGGAACGGAGTAGCTCGCATCGCCTTCAACCGTCCCGACGTCCGCAACGCCTTCCGGCCTGGCACCGTCTTTGAACTACTGGATGCCTTCAATGACGCCCGCAACGACGGCAGCATCGGGGTAGTCTTACTATCGGGCGAAGGCCCGGCCAAGGACGGCGTGTACTCGTTCTGCTCGGGTGGTGACCAAAAATTTCGCGACAAGGCGGGCTACAAGGGCAACGACGGCCTCGACCGCCTCAATATTTTGGAAGTGCAACGACAAATTCGCTTCATGACTAAGCCTGTCATCGCCGTGGTGCCGGGTTGGGCGGTGGGCGGCGGCCATAGTCTGCACGTGGTTTGTGATTTAACCTTAGCCAGCAAGGAACACGCCATTTTCAAGCAAACCGACGCCAACGTGGCCAGCTACGATGCGGGCTACGGCTCAGCCTACTTGGCCCGACAAATCGGGCAGAAGCGGGCGCGGGAGATTTTCTTTTTGGGCCGCAGTTATTCGGCGCAGGAAGCTTACGAGATGGGTATGGTCAACGCCGTGGTACCACACGACGAATTAGAAGCAACAGCCTACCAATGGGCGCAGGAAATTTTAGAAAAAAGCCCAATGGCGATTCGAATGCTGAAATTCGCCTTTAACCTCGTGGACGACGGCATGGTAGGGCAGCAAATATTCGCGGGCGAAGCCACCCGCCTCGGCTACATGACCGACGAGGCCCGCGAAGGCCGCGATGCTTTTTTGGAGAAACGGAAACCGGATTTCGATCAGTTTCCGAAGCATTCCTGATTCATAAAGAAACTAAGGTGCGCTCACTTTATTTGACCGCTTCTTTGGCCCGCTTCAAGGCATCCAACCCCAACTTGTAGCCTTCCAATATCAACCGCGTGATGTCTTCCGAAGTAAAGCCCTGCAAGTCCAGCAGTAGCGGCTCTTCGGGACGGATGATTGTAAGCTTGATGGGATCGCCGCGCAGCACGGAGCGCTCGGCGTAGGCCTCCGCCCACTCGATGTCGTTGTTCACGATCTGGTTGACGGTCACATCCTTCACACGTTCGATGAGGCTGATGAGATTGCGCGAGCTGAAATTTTCGCGGGTGTAGAGTTGCTGGGCGTGGCAAGCGATGAGGACGATCTCCTTGGCGCCGTCGCGGATGGCTTCGTGAATGGGTGCCACCACGCGCAGACCACCGTCAAGAAATTTATCGGTTCTGCTGCCGATCGGTACGGCGGGCATGAGCATGGGCAGCGACGAACTGGCCCGCACGTAGTCCATGAAAAACTCGTCGTCAGGCGAAGCATATACGATATCGCCGTGCGTGATGTTCACAGCCCCCACCTTGATTCTGACCGGACTATTGCGCAGCACGAAGGGGTCGGTATGGTGTCGGATGAGGTTGTGCAACGGTGCAGGATCGAGCAGCCCGTTGAAACGACTCATCAACGTATTGAAGCCCAGCGATACCCGCGAGCGCAAAAGAGCTACGTCCTGCGGCTGCGTAATGTGCTTGATCCAGAAAGCCATGAGGTTACGCCCCACGACGGGCCAGTCGACCCGGCCTTTGTCCAAATCCTGCTTCCCGGCTTCGTTGACGAGGTAGGTGGCATTGAGTGCCCCCACTGACACGCCGTAGATCATATCAGGTGCGAAACCGTCCTCCAAAACTGCCTTGGCGGCCCCCACCTGAAAGGCGCCCTTCATGGAACCACCTCCTAATATCAATGCTTTCATAAATGGCTGGCTATCGACTATGGTCTATCCGCTTTTTTTGCCGGGGTAAAAGCGTCAGTAAGAAACAAATCAGGCGCAAAATAGGTATAAACAGAAGATTTTGTGGCAATTTTGTGGTTTAAAACTGCCTTTTACCCTCACTGCCTTCCTCTGACGGCTATTGTTCGATAGCTATTCCATGACCCGCTCGATTCAAGACATACAGGCCCCGATCAAAGACGAAATGAAGGCGTTCGAGCCTAAGTTTCGGGCTTCGATGAAGAGCAATGTGCGGCTGCTGGATCAGATCATGAACTACATTATCCGCCGTAAGGGAAAGCAACTGCGGCCTATGTTCGTGTTCCTGTCGGCGGGTGTGTGTGGCCCCATCACCGAAGCCACCTACCGGGGTGGGGCGCTCATCGAATTGCTCCACACGGCTACGCTCGTCCATGACGACATCGTGGACGACTCCAACTACCGACGCGGTTTCTTTTCCGTGAGTGCCTTGTGGAAAAACAAAATCGCCGTGCTGGTGGGCGACTACCTGCTCTCGCGTGGTCTGCTGTTATCGGTTGAAAACGAGGATTTTGACTTGCTGAAAATTGTCTCTACTGCCGTGCGGGAACTAAGCGAAGGGGAGTTGCTTCAAATTGAAAAAGCCCGACGACTAGACGTGGATGAAACTGTTTACTACGAAATCATCCGACAAAAAACCGCTTCCCTCATCGCTTCCTGCTGCGCTGTGGGTGCCAGTTCGGTGGGGGCTGCCCCTGAACTCGTGACCCGTATGCACACTTTCGGCGAAAAAGTAGGCATGGCCTTTCAAATAAAGGACGATCTCTTTGACTATGGCGACGCCGAAGTGGGTAAGCCATTAGGCATTGATATCAAAGAAAAAAAGATGACGTTACCGCTGATCTATGCCCTCAATCAGTCTTCGTGGCTGGAAAAACGGCGTATCATCAACATCGTTCGTAACGAGAGCCACCAGCCGCGCAAGGTAACGGAGGTGATTGACTATGTAAAGAAGTCGGGAGGCATTGCCTACGCTCAGGCTGCCATGCAGCACTACGTGGAGGAGGCTCGACAACTTTTGGGTACTTTTCCTGAATCGAACTACCGCGACTCACTGGAGCAACTCGTACAGTTTACCATTGAGCGTACAAAGTAGTCTTCAATGACCCGTCTTCGGCTCCCCTCAGAATGACAAGGTCTCTAGGTGCGCACTTATAAAAAGACAAAGTAAAATAACATGAGCAAAGCGCTAAAAATAGGCCTGGTCATTCTTATAGCCACCAGTGGGTTATTCGGTTTTATCATAAAGACGGAAAAACCAGCGGAAAAGAAACCAAGCCGCACCGGCGGACCGGTGGCCCGCCGGAATGCCGTACCACCTAACATCCTCGTCATTTTGGCCGACGACATGGGCTATTCGGATTTGGGCTGCTACGGCGGCGAGATCAAGACGCCCAACTTGGACAGACTCGCTGCCAACGGGCTGCGGTTCAGGAACGCCTATAACTCAGCCCGATGCTGCCCCACCCGCGCCAGTATGCTCACGGGTCAGTATCAACACAAAGTTGGCCTCGACCGCAACGGCAAAAGCATGAATCGCAGCGGTGTGACCATCGCCGAAGCCCTCAAACCCCACGGCTACAAAACGGGAATGGTGGGTAAATGGCACCTGTCCGAAGCTGTACCGCTAAAAGACAAGAAGAAGCACCTCGACTGGCTGAATCATCAATACGACCCCGACATTCCTTTCGCCGAGGTTAGCACCTACCCCCTCAATCGAGGTTTTGAAAAGTACTATGGCATCATTTGGGGCGTAGTCGATTACTTCGATCCGTTCTCACTGGTAAATGGCGATAAGCCCGTCAAAACTGTCGCAAAGGATTACTACATCACCGATGATTTTAGCGATAAGGCATCGGAGTACATCAAGGATTTTTCCAAAAAGGATGATCCGTTCTTCCTGTACCTGGCCTATACCTCGCCGCACTGGCCGATTCAGGCACCCGAAACGGACATCCAAAAGTACATGCGCACCTATAAAGACGGCTGGGACGTGTTGCAGAAAAAGCGCCGCGACCGCCAAATCGGAATGGGCTTTCTTACTGCCGCCGACAACCAACTCTCGCCCATCGAAGGCCGCAAGTGGTCCGAACTCTCGGCGGAAGAAAAAGCCTTCAACGTCAAAAAAATGGCAACCCACGCCGCGATGGTGGATCGTATGGACGCCGGGATCGGTCGGGTGCTGAAAACACTGGAGAATACGGGCGAACTGGACAATACGCTGATTGTATTCATGTCCGACAACGGTGCTTCGCCCGAAATTCCGCGCGTTCCCGGCTACGATCGCCCTTCCGAAACCCGCTCCGGGGAAAAGCTATTGTACGCCGACGATATTCCCACGGCAGCCATAGGAAAAGAGATTGCTTACACGGGCATCGGGCCAGAATGGGCCAACGCCATCAACTCGCCCTATCGCCTCTGGAAGGCCGAGTCGATAGGTGGCGGTGTGCGGACATCGATGGTTGTGCATTGGAAAGGCTTGAAAACGAAAAAAGGTAGCACGACCGACGAACTTACTCACGTAATGGATATACTACCTACCATTTTAGAATTGACCGGAACGCCTTATCCCAAAGAGTACCAAGGCCATAAAATCAACGAGATGGACGGAAAAAGTCTGGTGCCAACTTTCATGAATAAAAAACGCTCTGGCTACGCGCAGCTGTTCTTCGAACACGAAGGCGGCCGCGCCCTGATTGAGGACGATTGGAAGCTGGTCGCTCCCAAGCAGCACGATTGGGAACTGTTCAACATCAAAGCAGACCGTACTGAATCGAACGATTTGATGGCAAAGAATCCTGAGAAAGGCAGAGCTATGCTGCAAAAATACGAGGCTTGGAGTAGTAAGATGGGAGTTTCGAAATGATGAATTATAAGTAACGAGATATGAACAATGAGATGCGTTTGAACTGGTTCTCCTTTTCTGGACTTTTAGTTTGTATTTTTTTGGTTTGTCTTATTGGCTTGGCTACCCCGAGCTTTTCCCAAAATCCCACTTCCCGTCCACCCAATATTATACTCATTCTGGTGGATGATATGGGCGTTGGTGATGTAGGTTGTTATGGGGGGAAAGTAGCTCCGACGCCCAATATCGACCGCCTGGCAATGGAGGGAACCCGCTTTACCCAGTATTATAGCGGCTCACCGATCTGTTCGCCCTCGCGGGTGGCGCTGACGACCGGGATGGCGCCCGCGCGTTGGAATATCACCTCCTATCTTAGCAACAAAAAGCACAACCACACCTGCGAAATGGCGGATTTCCTTGACCCATCGGCTCCGTCGGTGGCGCGGACTTTGCGGCAGAATGGCTACCACACGGCTCACTTTGGCAAGTGGCACATGGGCGGCGGACGCGACGTAACCGAGGCTCCGGGCATTTCTGAATACGGCTTCGATGAATATTCCAGCACCTACGAAAGTCCCGACCCCGACCCGATGCTGACGGCCACGAACTGGATTTGGTCGAAGGAGGACAGCGTCAAGCGTTGGAACCGCACGGGTTATTTTGTGGATAAGACGTTGGAGTTTCTGGCGAAAAACCGTGAAAGTGCGTCCTACATCAACCTTTGGCCCGATGACGTCCACACGCCCTGGATTCCCGATGCTGAAACGATAGATGTGCATCCCCGCGATTCACAGAAACTACCCAGCCTGGAAAAAGTGCTGGTGGAACTGGACACGCAAATCGGCCGTCTGATGGCGGGACTCAAAGCCCTCGGCCTGGACGAAAACACGTTGGTCATTTTTACGAGTGACAATGGCCCGATGCCCTCCTTCGGCGACCGCCGCACGGTGGGACTGCGTGGTACGAAGCTTTCGCTCTACGAGGGCGGCATCCGGATGCCCTTCATTGTCCGCTATCCGGGCAAAGTACCTGCCGGGCGCGTCAATGAAGATGCCGTAATGGTGGCGATGGATTTGCTGCCCACATTTTGCAAGATGACCAATTCACCTGTTCCCAATCCCGAAAGGATGGACGGAGTGGATGTCTCAGATGCCTGGTTTGGCAAGAAATTCGTCCGAAAACAGCCGATTTTCTGGGAATACGGGCGCAATCATCAGAGCTTTATCTATCCACCCAATGCCGAAGACGTCAGTCCAAACCTGACGATGCGGCTTGGCCACTGGAAGCTGCTGCTGAACGATAACGGAACTGACGCGCAACTGTACGATTTGGAAAAAGACGCATTGGAAGAACAGAATGTCGCCGCCCATAATCCGAAAATTACCCAAAAGATGAGCCAGCAACTGCTGACGTGGCGAAAATCGCTGCCTTCCCTTGTCAATCGCGAGCAGTGAGAGTGACGAAGGCGAATAAGTAAACCTCACTCTGACCGCAGCGAATCCACCGGATTCATCAGCCCGGCTTTGATGGATTGATAGCCGACCGTTACGAAGGCGATCGACACCGCCAACAGCGCGGCCAAAGCGTACACCCACCATTCGATGTCGATACGGTAGGCGAAATCCTGCAACCATTGCCGCAGGAAATAAGCCGCCACGGGTGCGCCGATAACGATAGCGACGATCACCAGTTTCAGAAAATCCTTGCTAAGAAGTACCACGACGCTCGTCACGCTGGCACCAAGTACCTTGCGAACGCCTATCTCTTTGGTTCTTGCTTCCACGGTGAAGGTCGCCAGGCCGAACAGCCCCAAGCAGGCGATGAAAATGGCAAGTATCGAAGCCACGGTAAAAAGCTGTCCGTATTCTTGCTCCCCGGCGTAGGCTTTCTGGTAGTTCTCATCTATGAAAAAGTACTCGAACGGATTGCCCGGAAAGGAAGATTTGTAAAGCTTTTCGAGCGAAGCCACTTTGTCGCCCATGTTTTCGGGGGTAAGTCGGACACTATAATAAGCGGTAGAGTTCTGGGGATAAAAGATGATGGGATCTATGGCATTCTGCACGCTGGTGTGGTGGTAGTCGGCCACTACGCCGATGACATCCAAATACCTTTCATCCCATTTGACCTTGGTTTGCAGGGCTTCTTCGGGCGAGTTGAAGCCCAGTTCGGACACCGCTCGTTCGTTGAGCAGCATCTTGGAATTATCGTTCCATTCGACTGCTACTTCCTCGGGGGTGAAGCTTCGTCCTGCTACCAACGGGATGTCGTAGGTTTTGAAATAGCGGTCGCCGACGAGGGCGAAAGAGTAGCCTTTCAGTTCGTCTTTGGGCTGGGAGCCCGGCTGCGTGAAGCCTGACGTGCGGAAATTATAAAACTTGCCCGGCACCGTCCCCGAAGTACCAAATTCCTGCACGAAGCTCTGCTGCGCCAGCGTATTGGCAAAAGTACCCGTGCGGGCAGCAAACGAACTATCTTTCCCGATTTGTGGCCCTTGTACTACCATCATCTGCTCGCTGCTGACGCCCAAATCCATGTTTTGCATATAGCGCAACTGATTGTAAATAACAATTGTAGCCAGGATCAGGCAGGTGGAAATAGCGAACTGCCCCACGACCAGCCCTTTCCGCAGCCAGACCCCTTTGGCGTTGCTGGTTACCCGTACTTTCAGCGTTTCGATGGGGTTGAAATTGGAAAGTACCCAGGCCGTGTAGAACCCCGACAGCAAAGTACCCGTCAGCAGCAGTGCCAAGCCGTAAAGCCAAACGGGGGTCTGGATCAACACATCGAGCGACACCTCTTTCCCAATCAGTTCTACGAAAAAAGGCTGCAATGAAACTACCAACACAAGTGCAAGCCCGAAGCCCAATAGGTTGGTCAGCAGCGACTCACCCAAAAACTGCGCGACCAGGTTGGACTGTGTCGCGCCCACAGCTTTTCTGACGCCCACTTCCCCGGCGCGTTTCAGCGAGTTGGCGGTAGAGAGGTTGACGTAGTTGAACCATGCAATCAGCAAGATCAACAGCGCGATTCCTGCCAGCATATACACGTACTTCACGTTGCCCGTAGTTTGCAAAGGCTCGTTAAGGGAAGCAGCCAAATGAATATTCG
>NZ_JBGSXF010000633.1:0-3722 GCF_041751555.1 Persicitalea sp.
CGTCACCAGCAACTCGCCTTGGTGCATCTTGACCACATTGCGACTGATGGGCAGGCCGATTCCGTAGCCCTCGAAAGAGATGGTATTGCTGGCTCGAAAATAAGGATCGTAGATATAGTTGATCTCATTCGTGGGAATGCCAATGCCCTGATCTTTCACCACGATAATTATTTTACTCAGGGACGCTCCCAATGAAACCCGGACGATTTCATTGTTGGAATACTTACAGGCGTTCATAATGACGTTGGAAAGCGCCAAATGCAGCAACTGCTCGTTGCCCATGATCTGTAAGTTTTCGGGATTTTCCGGCAATAAGCTGAAATCCAAAGCGACTTTATTGCTGGGATAGATTTTATCGACGGTGTCTTTGACATCCCAGATCAACTGGTCGATCCGTACCTTATCGAACTTAACCACCTTGCCGTTGTAGCCAGTTTGGGCCAGAAATAGCAAAGCCTTCGTTTTTTTGCTCAGCTTTTCGGCAGCATCCAGGATAGCCGTCAGAGCTTCCTGATACTCCTGAACGGTACGTGGTTTGGAGAGAACCACGTCGGCTTCGCCAATAATGGACGTCAGCGGAGTATTGAGCTCGTGGGATGCATTACTGACAAAATTTTTCTGTGATTCGAAGGCTGCCTCGAGGCGGTCGAGCATCCCATTAAAAGTGCTGGAAAGGGTACTCAGTTCGTCGTCGTTCTGGGGAACTGGCAATCTCATTTGCAAATTTTCAGAACTGATATCTTCCATTTTAGTAGTAATATCCTGTAAGGGCTGGATGAGTATTCTTGAAAACCAAAATGAAATTATCACCATCAATACCACCGCAATAATCAGCAGCGAAATGAGCAGATTACGTAGATACGCAATGTGGTGGGTATTGTAATAATTCTCGGCCGAGACGATCACGATATAATCCTTCGTGCCCACCGTGTATCGGATGCCCGAATAGAAGGTGTTCTGTATCTTTAAAGATGCAGCCTTCTGCTCCTCGATATCTTTTATAAAACTGATCGGGACACGCAAGCGGGCGGCCTCCGAACGAAGTGAATCGGCCGTTGGCACCTGCAGAATATAGATTTTCTCCTGGGGTAGTTTTTCCAGGTATTCCTGCTTGACCTGTTTGATTGCATTCAGATCCTGGCTGTCTTCAAGCTGAATTTTAGCGGTTGTTACTGCTCTTATCTCAAGTCTTTTATAAAAATCCTCGAAGGAATAATTGGCGGAAGCATAATAAATAAAACTACTATACAGCAGTACAGACAACAAAAAGATTGTACTGAGCAGTAAGATGATTTTAGTCTTTAGTTTCATTGCTTGCTCTCAGTTCTCATGATTTTCCCTCAGAACGTACCCCATACCAATAACTGTGTGAATGAGACGGGAAGCGCCCGACCTTTCTAATTTTTTTCGGAGATAATTTATGTACACATCTACCACGTTAGTATTCATATCAAAGTTGACACCCCATACTTCGTCAAGAATTTCCACCCTCGACAACACCCGTCGCGGGTGATTCATAAAAAAATGTAACAGACGGTACTCGGTCGATGTGAGCGAAATCGCCCGGCCTTCGCGAAGTACTTCTTTCGTATAATCATTCAGCAATAAGTCGCCGAACTGAATACTTTTTTCGTACGGCAGTTCTATTTTAACGGCATCCTTCCGGCGGAGCAGCGCACGAATACGGGCTAGTAATTCAATGAATTTGAAGGGTTTGGTAAGGTAGTCATCTGCACCAGTATTGAGGCCCATTACCACGTTTTCGGTGCTTCCCAGCGCCGAGAGTAGCAAGATGGGCACCTCGAGATCGTGGGTACGAATCATCTTGCACAAATCGAGCCCACCAATAATAGGTAACATGATGTCCATGATAATCAGATCGAAGGATGAACCCGTTACTAATTGCAAACCAATGCCACCATCCATAGCCACACTCACTTCAAAACCTTCTTCTCCTAGTCCTTTGTTTATAAAGGAACAAACCTGGGTATCGTCTTCTATCAGCAGTATTTTCTTTGCGTGATCTGCTTCTGACTGTTGAAAATCGTAGTTTTTTTTCTCCCGCATGGCGATGACGAATACAGTGTTTAAGCGTTTAGTGTAGCGCTACCTGCACAAAAATACGTTTGATTTTTTTGAACGCAGTTATCTCGGGCAAACTTGTAATTTTATAAATCCAAACCAACGGAGTGATTAATAATGATCGAAACCCCGCGCCTGCGCCTGTTGCCATGCGATGACACCATATTCGACGCCATAAAAATGGGTGGTAGTGTACTCTCCCAGACTATTGGGGCCAATGTGCCGAAGAAATGGAGCCAGTACCGAGATACCTTTGCCCCGGCTTACCTGCGTTGGAAAGCGCACAAGCCGCTGCGCGATTGGTGGGTACATCTGATCGTGTACAGGCCCGACAATATGCTGGTAGGTTCGTGCGGCTATAAGGGCGAACCCGACGCCGAAGGCCGCGTAGAGATCGGCTACGAAATTCGTCCTTCGCACCAAAACCTGGGCATCGCCACCGAAGCCGCCCGCGGGCTGGTAAACCACGCTTTTACCCACAGCGAAGTAAAAAAAGTAATCGCCCACACGATACCCGAAGAAAACTACTCGACCCGAATTTTACAGAAAGTAGGCTTCTTCCGCACGGACGATTTCAGCGACCCCGAAGACGGCCTGATGTGGCGATGGGAGATTATTGAACGATGAACTCATCGAAAAATCAACTTTACCCTACCTCTACTCATAGACTTTAAACCGCGGGGGCGGTCCCCTCATAAACTCCCTATGATTGCAGCTTCTCAAAAAGACGACGCCCTGCTGGCAGATATAAGTGCCAGCTTCAACCACCGAAACGGCTTCCGGCTGTGGTGGCTGGGGCAGAGTGGTTTTCTGCTTCAATGGCGGGGGAAGCATTTGCTGTTTGACCCTTATTTGTCGGATTCGCTCACCAAAAAGTACGCCGAAACCGACAAGCCGCACGTGCGCATGAGCGAGCGGGCCATTGACCCGGCCCGGCTGGATTTCCTCGACATCGTTACAAGCAGCCACAACCACACCGACCACCTCGACGCCGACACGTTGCGGCCTATTCTGGACGCCAATCCTGACATAAAACTGGTAATTCCCGAGGCCAATCGCGCCTTCGTCGCCGAGCGGCTGGGCTGCGATGTCAATTTTCCCATCGGTATGAATGATAGTTTCATCAAAGACATCGGCGATTTTCGCTTCTATGGCATTCCGGCGGCGCACAATATGGTAGAACGCGACAACCTGGGCCAGTGCAAATTCATGGGCTATGTGGTTGAATTCGGCAATTACCGAGTCTATCATAGCGGTGACACGCTCTGGTTCAATGGCCTGGAAGATCTGCTTATGCCATATGCTGTGGACGTGGCGATGCTACCCATCAACGGCAATCGACCCGAGCGCCGCGTGGCTGGCAACCTCAGCGCCGGGGAAGCCGCCCAACTGGGCAAAGAAATTGGCGCGGGCTGCGTCATCCCGCATCATTACCACTTGTTTGAATTCAACACCGAAGAGCCCGAAGCATTTGAGAAAGAAGCTCACAGCTTCGGTACCCCGCATCAAGTATTGCGCATTGGGGAGAACTATTCGGTTTCTTGACTACTCAATAGGCGCACTATATACATGAAGCCTGCTTGATGCCGTTTTTTACGCAAGAAATGGCATTATCTGAATATTTATTTAAATTGAATGCC
>NZ_JBGSXF010000634.1:0-3873 GCF_041751555.1 Persicitalea sp.
CCCCTGTTCGGCGGAGTCTTCCGCGCAGCGATGTTGTGCGGGGTCTTCCGAAGAGAGACCACGTACTGAGAATGAAAGGCCGCCGGAAGGCCGGCCCCGTGACTATCGGTCCCATATTACGACCAGCGTCGTCAGGTAGTTCTTCTCCTCCCGTTGGGCGGAAGACTTCGCCCAACAAAAAAAAGCAGGCTGCGAATGTCTTTCCCCAATTTCATCGTGCAGCACGGGATTATTTTCTCCCGTTAACCTTGCCCTTTAAGTTAGGGATACTACCTGAATTTTCGAGCAAAACAAGCTGAAAAATAACGCCGCACACCTGATTCAAAACTACCGTACTCCCTCTTGTTTAGCGCGGGCGCGTACCCGAGCGGCCCGTGCCTTGCTTTCGGGGTGAGTGGAAAGGAACTGGGGTACTTTACTACTGCCCGCCTTATCGAGCTTTTCGAACGACGACGCCAAAGCGAGGACACTCTGTCTGTTGCGTTTCAGGAATGCGTAACTGAAATCGTCGGCTTCGGTTTCCTGCTGGCGGCTGAACGACGCCCCCGCCACGTAATCGGCCAGCCCCCCCAGCTCGGAACGCGATAATTGACCCACCAGACCATCGTTGGCAGCCGCGGCATTGCGCAGGGCCGAGCGGCGCAGCGCACTTTTGGTCGCATCGTGCGAATCTTTGTTGACGACATGCCCGATTTCGTGGCCGATGATGGCCAGAATCTCCTTGTCGTTCATGATGTCCATCAAGCCTTGGAATACCCGCACACTACCATCGGCGGTTGCGAAAGCGTTCACATCGGGTTTCTTATAGACTTTGTAGTTTAGCTTGTTGCCGTTTATGGCAGAGTAGCGGCCCACAATACGGTTGAGGCGTTTGGTGTAGGGATCATTGGCACTCGCTACCGGATTTTTGGCATCCATTTCCTTGACTGCCTCCCGCGAAATTTCGGCGATCTGGGCATTGGTGATGGTGGCAGACATCAGGGCGTCGATTCCCGCCTGTACCAGGTTCGGGCTGAGTTGGGCCTGGGCCACTGGCGCAGTCAACAGGCCAAGCATTACGATATATAGGCTTGCTATCTTTTTCATGATTTCTGTACGGTCTAGTTTAAGTTCAGCACTACTTTCAGCGTGTGAAATTCATTGGTTGGAATCCCCGCTTTATCAAAAGTTTAGTGCCACCCCAGTTCTTTTCCGGGGGCGATTGACGCCCAAAATTATTTAAGTAATTGATAATTAAATAATTGGATCAATAGTGAATTTTTTATTTTCCTGGGGATTTATAGAGGAGAAGTAGGTGTGGGGGTCTACCCGAATTCGCTGAATCGGGTAGTCTCATAAGGCGTGGCTAATGTATTTTTGATATTAATTGCGACGGGGGCCATCCGTTCATAAACGCGACAGGCTCTTTAAAATCCCGGGAGTTGGGCAGGGTCTTCCGTAGGGAGACTCCGCTCTTAAAATAGAAAATCAGTCTGCGATTGCACCACCAGGTCGTATGGGCTGAATTGACTCGTTCTCGTCCATATCCACGGGATCTTTGGTCATTGTCCCTACCTGATATTTGATTTCCTCTTTTACTTCCATGCTCGTAGTACTTTTATAATTTTCATCTCGTGCAAAAAGCCAGAAGGCTCATGCAAGCTATTTTTATTTCGGTCTCGTGACAACCTAAGCCAAGTTCCTCTTACTTCATAATCCGACGCGCATTATCCGAATATATTTTTTTCAGCGTAGCCTTGTTGAGATTGAGTCCGTGCAGCGGCCAATGGTACGAGAAGCGATCGTGCTCGTAAAAATGCTCATCGGCTGTTTCCAGAATACGGAACGTGATGCAATACATGGATCGCTCATAGCCCATATCAGTGCCATAAACAATACGATCGGCGTACTTTTCCATGAAGGCTTTCGCGAAGCGAGGGATCGGCGAAAATTCTCCGTAGCGGGCCGCCACATCCGCGTAGAGGTTGGGGTAGGCATCGAACAAGCGTCCCAATTTCCCCAAATCAGAATTGCAATTGGCAAGGTGACAGGCGATGAACGTGGTACCGGGATTGTCGCGCAGGGCATGTTCCAGCGTGGCAACCAACTGATCGTGGTCCAGGATGCCCGCCTTAGTCATATCGACGTTCCACTTGGCCGCGTTCATCAGGCCGTCGTTGGTCGAGTCGGGCTTCTGGTACATCCATTCGTCTTCGGATACATGTATGCTCACGGGCATCCGCAGTTCGGCGCACTTGGCCAGCAGCGGTTTCATCCGGGGATCGTCGATGTGCATCCCGTAGCCGGGCGTAGGTTTGGAATACAACTCACCCAATCCCTTATCGCCCAATTCCCCAACCCCTTTGGCCCCCTTGGCGTGGCAACGTACCAGTTCGGCCACGGCGCGCTGCCCCCAACCCGGCTTGTCGGCATCGGTGTAGTCAAACCCGCACCAGACCTCAAATCGGTCAGGGTAGCGTGCATATTTTTGCGCCAGAGCGTCAAATGCTGCGCCGGTGGCGTAGGTGAGTACCATGGATTTGGCAACACCGACCTCATCCATCGTTTTCACCCATTCGTCCAGCTCCCGGTCGCGTTTGGGATAATCATGCGCGTGAAAATCCACGACCGGATATTGGGCTTTCGTTACGGTGGTTTGGGGAATATTGTAAATAGAGTTGGGCCGATAATCCTTCAATTTGAGCGTAGCAGTCACCTGAGCCTGGCTCGGGCAAAATCCCGGCATAAGCCAGACCGCAAGAAGCAAGTATAATGATTTTTGACTGAATCTCGTACCGTGAATCATAGGGTGTAGTAAGGTAGGGGTGGGTGTGTTGCTTCCAGGTAAAATCAGGAAAATGCCCGATCCTACTAGTCAACTGCATGAATATTGTTTGTCAGTTGTGCCGAGTGGTACCCGCGAGAACCTCCGAAGGCGGAGAGTGGCCTGATTACTTCATCCCACCGTAAAATGGATACGCGGTTCATTTTGTACTTTTAGGGCTAGTGTGCTTTGTGGAATACCTGCGCACCCTATCTTTGCCAATAGCCGGACAGGGCATCGCCTTGGACCGCAGGGTAAAAAACAAGCGGGTACTTTGGGTAATTAACCGCGCCAAACGAACCGTAATCCGCACTAAATTGGAGTGACTCACCCCTAGCAAATATGCAAAAAATCTCTGCTTTTTACCTGTGCCTGCTGTTGAGTGGATTATGGTCCCCGTCGGGCTACGGACAGAGTACCCCGACCCGACATAAAACCCTGCTCGTCTTTTTCGATGGCTTGCGACCCGACTACATTACCACGGAGCTGATGCCCAACCTATACGCCTTCAAACAGCAAGCCAGCGTCGGCCAGCGACACCACAGCGTTTTTCCCACTGTGACGCGGGTCAATTCTGCTTCTTACGCCACCGGATCCTACCCAGGTACCCACGGTATTCTGGGCAATTCGGTGTATTTTCCCCAAGTCAGTACCACCAAAAGTGTGGGTACTACCTACGGCGACCTGACCAAAATTTCCGGGGCCATCGATGAACCGCTATTGACCGCTGTTTCGCTGGGGGAAGTACTCCAAACGGCGGGGGAACGCATGATGGTGTTCAGTTCGGGTACCACCGGGCAAGCCTATTTACAAAACCATACCGTCAGCGGTGGGGCCATCGTCAACCCGGATCTGATTTTGCCCGAGTCGTTCAAACCGCAGGTGCTGGCGGATCTGGGGGCTATTTCTACTATTGGGGATGAGGACGAAAACCGCCATGTCTGGATCACCAATGCTTTCCTAAAATACGGCCTTACTCCCCACGGCCCGCTGGTGAGTGCCATCTGGTACTCTGATCCCGACGGGGCCGCGCACAGCCACGGTATCGGTTCGGCAGAAGCCGTGCGGGC
>NZ_JBGSXF010000635.1:0-2180 GCF_041751555.1 Persicitalea sp.
ACGCGCTGGGTTGGACTTTTGCTTTCGGCTCCTTTCGCTTGAAATATGCTACGACCTCTGCCTTTGTCATTTTTGACAACTTCTCGCTTATTGCGTTTCTCTGTTGACGCATATACTCTACTGCATCAAACTCTTTTTTAGTTGTTGTTTCCATAACCCATAAAATCTCTTGGTGAACGAATTTCCAATTCCTGATATCCGCTGCTGACATTTACAGAATTGTAGCCTCGTATCCGTTGAACGTTTACAATATGTTTGAAATTCCAACTCACTAGATAGTCTGCCTTGGCAATTGTCGCCAGGGCAATGTGTAAACAATCCGCATAACTCGTCGGTCCGACTACTTTTTCTGAAATGTATTTAGTGGCAAGATCGACTGATATGTCCTCCACTTCCAAAAACTCTGTAAACCCGGCTTTTATTTCTATAACCAAATTTCGCACCCTTGGAGGAGCGTCGGTAAGTTCGTCTTGGGTTACCGATGAGAATAGCAGAATGAATTTCCCTTCGTTGAGTCTCTCAAATAGGGGGATGGTAAATTCAGCAAATTCTTCATCGAAATAGCCGCCAAATACCGATGTGTCCAAATACAATCTTTGCATCATCTTTGAAATTACTGGGGCATAGGGTTATGGGTCAATTCTGCAATTCCCGTTAACCCTAGCCGGGCCGCACCCAGTTCGGCGGAGTGTTCCGAATGCCCTTTACTCCAGTTGTGCGGAGTTTGTAAAACTGCGTACTAAATATATCGGGCCTTTTGTAAAGGCCCCGCCACCAAGTTTACGCCGAACGTTGTTCATTCTCGGTAATCAGCTTTACTTTCGGCAGCAAGTAGTTTGTCCAAATAGGCGCGTTCCTGTTCAAAAGACATATTCTTGATTTCAGCGCTTAATTCATCACGGATTTTCCGCAGGTTTTTCACTAAGCCTTTTTCTGATTTATAGGTCGTGGTTGTCATGGCTGATAATTTCTTTTGGTGTTCTGATTTCGATCATGTTGTAGCCTAGCTGGTAGTTGACGCCGTTGTAGCCTCGTATTTTGTCGAGATTTACGATGTGTTTAAAATTCCAACCGGGCGACGGTCGCTGACCAAGACATCAGCTTTGGTAATTGTAGCTATTGCGATATACTGACAATCCGCGCGGCTTGTTTGCCCAACTACCTTGGCAACAATATAACGATCAGCAAGTTCACTCTCTTCCCGCGTTGGTCGGATTTTCTCGATTTGTTGGACAGGAAGCATATTTAGGAATTCCCTAACGTGCTTTGGTGCCCTCAGTAGTTCTGCTTCCAGCAGGTCAGAAACGATGATAATGAATGAACCTTGATCTACCGCTTCAAAGAAAGGGATGGTATCATCGGAAAATTCTTCATGAACTGCCCACCTACGACGGAAGTATCTATATAAACCCTTTTTGTCATTTCCCCGTTGTGCGGAGTTTGTAAAACTGCGTACTAAACATAGTGGGCCGTTTTTAACGGCCCCGCCACCAACTTTACGCCCAACGTTGTTCATTCTCGGTAAGCAGCTTTACTTTCGCCAGCAAGCAAGCAGTTTGTCCAAATAGGCGTACAACCAGAGTCCGCTCTTACGCCTGCACCCCGAACTGCTTCAAGTGAAAACCCGTGTCCGACGACTTGAAGGTGAATCCCACGCCGTCCAGAATCTGCCATTCGCGACGTTGCTTTTCCGTCATCCGCTTGATTTCCGGCACCAATCGCACGGGTACCCTCAGACATTTTCCATCCTCGAAGTACATTTCCACGTAGCCACGGGGAAATTTTAGGTTTATCAGTTTGTTACTCATAATTATCTGATCTTAATCGCTTTAACCTTTTCTCCACTCAACAATTTCTTCACCTGACTCTTTACCAAGGTTAGGTGTTTCTTCAAATCCTTCTCTATCTGGCTCAGTTCCCGGTCGGAAAAGTCCCCTCTGTCAAACAGAGACAGATCATCCAGCCAAAATTTAGCCCCCTTCGCGTTTTTGCTATTGGTGCGGTAGATGTGAACGTGCAGCCGCTCATTCGGGTCTTCGCCCGCCCAGATAAAAAAGTAATACTTGGCAAAAATGAGCAGCTTTCCCATAAATAGACTTAGCCTTGAGAGTCACCCCGCCAGCCCTAGCCGGGCCCGACTACAAAGCGGATGGCACCCCACCGGGACGAGCCATCAAGAA
>NZ_JBGSXF010000636.1:0-7034 GCF_041751555.1 Persicitalea sp.
GCCATGACGGGCGACGGCGTCAACGACGCTCCGGCCCTGGCGCAGGCCGACATCGGCATTGCGGTTGGTTCCGGCACGGATGTGGCCGCCGAAACCGCCGACATCATCCTGGTCAACAGCAATCCGCGCGACATCGCCAACCTGATTCTGTTCGGCACGGCTACTTACAAGAAAATGATGCAGAATTTGTTCTGGGCGGCGGGCTACAACATCGTGGCCGTCCCGCTGGCAGCGGGTGTGCTGGCGCCCATCGGCATCATTCTTAGTCCGGCGGTGGGTGCGATCCTTATGAGCCTAAGTACCGTCGTGGTAGCGATCAACGCGCAATTATTGAAGAAAGAAATGAAGTAAATTATGAAAAAGATCCTCGAAAACCGATACGTCCTCGTAGCGATCACGCTGATAATCGGAGCGTTGATTGGCTGGTTCGCGCGGCCCACAGCCCACGACCACGCCGAAAACATGGAAATGACGGTCAGCCCGACGGGCCAGCAAATCTGGACCTGCTCGATGCACCCGCAGATCAGGCGGGAGGAAGCGGGACAGTGTCCCATTTGCGGCATGGACCTCATCCCGCTGGCGAGCGAAGAAGGCGACGTGGAGCCGCTCGCGGTCAGCATGTCGCCGACCGCCATGCAGTTGGCCAGCGTCAGCACGGCGGTTGTCGGGACGATGAAACCCATCAAGTCGGTGCGGCTGAACGGCAAGGTGCAGGCCGACGAACGGCTGATTTACTCCCAATCGACCCACATTCCGGGCCGGATCGAGAAACTGCTGGTCAACTATACTGGCGATTATGTCAAGAACGGACAGACCATCGCCCAACTCTATTCGCCCGAACTGGTAACGGCGCAGGAGGAGCTTTTCCAGGCCCGTAAAATCAAGGATACCCAGCCGCAGCTTTTCCGCGCTGCCAAAGAAAAACTAAAAAATTGGAAGCTGTCCGAAGCACAGATCGAGCAGATCGTGCAGTCGGATTCACCCAAAGAAACTTTCCCGATCCAGGCCGACGTATCGGGCTATGTGATGGAGAAAAAGGTCAATCCGGGCGACTATGTGCAGCGCGGCGAACCCATTTACCAAATCGTCGATCTGTCGCGGGTGTGGCTGCTGTTCGACATTTATGAATCGGACCTGGCCTGGGTGAAAAAGGGCGACGTGGTGAATTTTACGGTCAGCTCGCTGCCGGGTGAGAACTTCCAGGGGCGGATTTCTTTCATCGATCCCGCCATCGACCCACAGACGCGGGTGGCGCAGGCGCGGGTCGAAATGCGCAACCGGGGCATGAAACTCAAACCCGAAATGTTCGCCTCCGGCACGGTGGAAGCGCGGCTCCCGACGAAATCGCAGGCGGCCATTGTGGTACCTAAAAGCGCGGTCCTCTGGACCGGAAAACGCTCCGTGGTGTACGTCAAAACCTCCGATCGAGGCGACTTCATGCTCCGGGAAATCACGTTAGGGCCCGCCCTGGGTGATAGTTATGTGATCGAGGACGGTCTGCGCGCCGGGGAAGAGATTGCTGTCAACGGTACGTTCAACATCGACGCGGCGGCTCAATTGGCCGGCAAGCCCAGCATGATGAGTCCCGAGGCGGGCGTTCCGGTGGCGGCTGGACACGATCATGGCGGCATGGCGATGGCTGCACCAACCGAGGGTTCGGCCAAGAAAGACGGCAAGAGCGCAGCCGTCAGTCCGGCGGCCAAGGCGGCACTCCAACCCATGGTCAATGACTACCTGGCCATGAAAAATGCGCTGACCACGGACCAACTTTCGGCTGCGAAAAAAGCCGCCGAGCAGATGAAAAAGAGCCTTTCCAACGTTTCCATGTCACTTTTTAAGGGCGACTCGCACGAAGCCTGGATGAAGTACAGCGCCAGTATCGAAGCCGCCCTGAAACAGGCGGTTAGTGCTAAGGGCATGGATAAATTTCGCGAGGCATTCCGGCGGGTATCAGTACCGATGATTGCTATGACGGCAGCCTTCGAACCCAACGCACAGCCCTTGTATGTCCAGCACTGCCCGATGGCCAATAACAATAAGGGGGCCGACTGGCTGAGCGCCTCGAAGGAAGTAAAAAATCCCTACTACGGTCAGTCAATGTTGACATGTGGGGAGGTGACCTCAACGATCAAGTAGTCCGGTACGCAATTTTTTAGTAGAAAAACCCAACCTGCTTTTTTAAAACCCAATTACATTTTAATCAAAAAAAACATGGAAAACGACGCAAAACAAACAGAAACGTTCCGGCACTATGCCGAATCCCGACTGGACATTCACCAGCAGGAACTAGCCACGCGCTACTACGACCGTAAACTTGCCTCCGCTGAACTGGAAGCGGAAGCTTTGGCGGTGCAGCGAGAGATTTTCAAGAAAGAACTGATAGAAAAGATAGAGGAACTCTCGAAAGGGGGCGATCAATCGGCGCAGCCTTCACTCGAAGCAATGAAGGATGATTATGTGAAGAAGTTGACGTTTCCAGAATCTCTTAAATAAGACCCCATGACAATGAAAAGCAAACGCCTGAACAGCGGAATAGCGTTCCTGAGTACCCTTTTCTTTTCCCTTGCCGCCTACGCCCATGATGGGGATCATAGTGGCGGTGGGGGTAGCGGTAGTGTTGCCGCTGGTTTGGATGAATTTCCCAACCTGCACCCGTTGGTGGTGCATTTCGCAATCGTCCTGATTTTGGTGGGGGCAGTGCTGCAACTGGCCAATGTCTACTTCATGAAGCGTGAAGTCTCCTGGATTGCCTTCGTGACGACGGCGGTCGGTTTCGTGGCGGCCTACCTGGCGGCGGGCCCTTATCATCCGCACGCGCACGAGCTGTCGGAACACGCTAAGCAGGTACTTGACCAGCACGATCAATGGGCGGATTGGACCTTATGGCTGGGTGGAGTCGGTGCCGCGCTACAGGGACTGAACTTGTTCTTTCTTACGGACAAGCGCTGGGCGCTGGGTCTGGTGGCGGCCGTGCTGCTGGGGGCGGGCTACGCCGTGAGCCAGGCCGGGCATTTCGGCTCGCAACTCGTTTATATCGAGGGCGTGGGTCCGCAAGGACAATATCTGGAACCGGAAGGAGATGGCCACAACCATTGATTCGATAACCCTAACCTTTTGAATAGAAAAAATTTACCAGTTTATTTTTTATCAATTAAAACCCAATTCTAATGAAAAAAGTCTTTTTATCCCTGGCTGTCGCTGCGATGCTTTCTTCCTGCAGCAACGACACATCGCAACAGTCCGCCGACCAGGCGGAAATGATCCATGATGCCGACGGCCACGAGCATGATGAAACAGCCACGACGCTGAGCAATGTTCCGCTCGACGGCCCCATCCGCAAATCGGAGAATGCTTCGGGCATTCTGGATAACTACCTGGAGATAAAGGAAGCGTTGGTATCAGAAAATAGCGATAAGGCAGCTACCTCCGGTAACGCACTGGCAAAAGAATTTGCCAGTTTTGATAAAGCATCTTTGGACGCCGTACAGCGCGCTTCCTACGAGAAGCTCGTGGGAGAAGCCCTCGAACAGGCTGAACACATCGGCGAAAGCAAAGGGAAAATCGACCACCAACGGGAGCATTTCGATGCATTGAGCACCAGCATGATGTCCCTTATTGCCGTCATCGGTTCGGATCGAACCTTGTACCACGACTATTGTCCGATGTACAATGACAACAAAGGTGCAAATTGGCTGAGCAGCAACGAAGAGATCGAGAATCCTTACTACGGTAGCAAGATGCTAACCTGTGGAAGCATGAAAAAGGAAATCGTGCCGCAATGAAGGTTGAGGGAACGGCTGCTGATGAAAAGAGTACTGTACCGCTTCCCAAATGGAGTTAGGGTTTGACCGAAAAAAACATACGTTAATTTCAATCTCGGTATTTTAAACCTAGTTGAATCCGTCGAGCGGCTGGTTTTAAAAAGATGAGCAAGTGATCCACACTTGCTCATTTATATTTTTCCGGCATTAGTATAATTGCGCTTGTCGGCAGCATTATCCCCTCTTCCTTTTGGCAGGCGGTAAGCGCTAACGCGCCTATCCCGACTACAACAAACATCGTCTCCATATTTTTTACTAAAAAAGTGTGAAAAATGTATGAAGTCCGTTTTATAAAAATCCGTACCATCCGCTTGCATTCGGGTTGCAATTCAATCAGGTGCCAAGTTCTATGATTTTTGGGATTCAACTACCCTATTGCAGGCAGCCGGGGTAAAAACTGGGGAGGGAAGGATACAATAACTCAGACCAGACAGGTGCATCTGGCGATACATTGAACGGATCAGGGCTTGACGCCTTGCACATTCATTTCTATGGAATAAAAACCCTTGCTCGCTGTGATGAAAAGCGTCGAATGATTTTTGCCTCCGAAGCAAACGTTGGCCGTCCAACCCTCGCCCGTCGGGATCGTCACGATCTTCTTGCCCTCGGGACTATAGGCGGTCACACCGTTGCTGTTGGTGATATAGACATTGCCTTTCTCGTCGATCGTCATCCCGTCGGAGCGTTCTTCGCAGAGGAGAGTTTTCTCGCTCAGGGAGCCGTCCTTATTGATTTTGTAATGATAAATTTTACCCGCCCCGATGTCAGAAACGTAAAGCTTTTTGTTATCAGGCGTGCCGACGATGCCGTTAGGCTTTTCAAAGTCGTCGATCACGCGGGTCAGGGTTTTATGATCTTTACTCACTAAATATACACCCTGAATGTCGATGGCCTGCTCGGTGTGTTTCCACCAATCGCGCTTGTAAAACGGATCGGTGATATAGGCCACGCCTTTTTTGGTCACCCACACGTCGTTGGGGCCGTTCAGGCGCTTGCCTTCGTACTCCTTCACGACCAGCGTTTCTTTCTTTTTGTCCTTATCGATAATCCACAGTTCGTTATCGGCGTCGGCGCATGACCATAGTCGATCTTTATGGTCGAAAAACATTCCGTTGGAGCGTCCGGCTGGCTGCATGTAGGTAGTTAGCTGGCCATCCACGCTCCATTTCATGATGCGGTCATTGGGCTGGTCGGTGAAATATACGTTGCCCTCGGCGTCGGAAGTAGGCCCTTCGGTGAAGGAAAATTCGCCGGATAGCTTTTGCAGCGTCGCGCCTTTTTTGGTAAGAGGATTATCGGGAATGGAGTCGGTGGGAGTGGACATAAGGAGAATCGGGATTAGCAGGTTTATTAGAAACATAATTTTTGAGCTTCGGTAACTGGGAGAATTTTCAAATCTAATGCAGGTAAAAGACGAATCTACTCATTTCAGACGAGTGTCGGACTTTGTCAGTAAAGACTTTATTAGTTTTAGTGAAATTGATTGAGTGATTGTAAAAAAGCTGATGATTGTTTAATCAGCCGATCCAAACCGGATGGCTGACCCCGCATTTTTCAGAAAAGCATTAGTAGTAAAAAAGCACTGTTTTTGTCTTAACAAGATTAATACCAACAGACTCAGAACCCAATCTTTTCCAAACTATGCCAGCTACTATCGACAAAAAAACGCTCCTGACACAATTGGAGCAGCCCTACGAACTACCCGCAGATGCCAAAGCCTTTTATCAGGAATACGGCTACGTAAAACTGAAAAACGTCCTGAGTGCCGAAGTACTCGAGTACTACGGAAAGATCATCTCCGACCAGGTCATCAAACTCAACACGCTCACCAAGCCCATGGAGGAGCGCACAACCTACGAACGGGCTTTCCTGCAAATCATGAATTTGTGGCGGGAAGATGAGGAAGTCAAAGAATTCGTATTCTCGAAGCGTCTGGCCAAAATCGCCACCGATCTTATGGGCGTTGATGGCGTGCGGATGTACCATGACCAGGCGCTATATAAAGAGTCGTCGGGTGGTATCACTCCCTGGCACGCCGACCAGTTTTACTGGCCACTTTCATCGACCAATACCATCACTGCCTGGATTCCGCTGCAAGCTACCCCAATGGAGATGGGGCCGTTGGCATTCGCCGAGAAAAGCCAATCGGTAGAAATAGGCCGCGACCTGGAAATTAGTGACGAGAGCGAAGCCCAGATGGCTGCCCAACTTACGCAGTTTGAGCTGAACGAAACGCCTTTCGATCTGGGAGAGGTAAGTTTCCACGCGGGATGGTTGTTCCACCGGGCGGGGGCCAACGTGTCGGGGCAAGCGCGGAAGGTGATGACGATGATTTACATGGATAAAGACCAGCAGATCACCAAGCCAAGGAACAGCTACCAGCAGGCCGATTGGGAAACCTGGCTCAGCAGCAAAGAGACCGGCACGACGCCCGATGGCCCGCTGAATCCGGTGTTGTTTAGCTACTAATTGTGAAAAAAGCTTTTTCTGTACGCTGCCTTTCGCCAGAAGGCAGCGTTTTTTGTCTGCCCCTATTTGGAAGGGGTACTTTTGCTGTTGAAACAATCTTACCTCTCTTTTCCCAAAAAACCTCAGTTGGGGAAACAATGCCTATCTAAACATTTATTGTACATCGGGGTAGACTTGTATTCAAAGTGCTGAAAATAAATCCTTTAAATGGCTTCTACATTCTGAGCCAAACGACAGGCATTTAATTTTAACGGCTGGTTTCAGAAATTCACCAACTGAATGCTTCATGCTAGCTACCTTTTCTACCAACGGCGTAGTGCTGCCATCGCTTCCTCCCAGCGAGTTAAAGAAAATCCGTAAGGATCCCGAAAAAACGGCCGAGGCCGTCGGGCTCCATTACATCGACTGTAAGATCGCGCCGGGTTACCGCCGTAAGCGGGCAGGAAAGGGGTTTTATTACGTAGATGAAAAAGGCCAACGCTGCAAGGATAAGCGAAAGATCAAGCGCATGAAAGCCCTGGTACTGCCTCCGGCCTGGGACGATGTTTGGATCAGCAAAGACTCCAAGGCACATTTGCAGGCGACGGGTATCGACGAGGCGGGCCGTAAGCAGTATCGCTATCACGAGCACTGGACCAAAATTCGCAACCATACCAAGTACTTCAAACTGTTGCGCTTCGCCAAAGCCCTGCCCAATCTGCGTGAGCAGATACAGCACGACCTGCGCACCCACGGGCAATCTTG
>NZ_JBGSXF010000637.1:0-2628 GCF_041751555.1 Persicitalea sp.
ATGAAAAATGGGGCCAACTACGTCAATTCCGTACTTTTTCAGGTCAATGAGCAGAAGTACTTCGCCAGTACCGACGGCTCGTACATCGACCAGGACATTCACCGGATGTGGCCGATTTTCAACGTCACGGCCATTGACCCCAAAAGCGGCAAGTTCGAGACGCGGCAGTCGCTAAGCGCCCCGATGGGTATGGGCTACGACTACCTGCAAGCCAATCCGACGGACAGCATCAAGGGCATCACGACCCGCTACAACAAAGGCTACGATATGTTGGGCGACGCAGTAGCCGCCGCCCAGCAAGCCAAGGAAAAACTCTCCGCTAAGTCGGTCGAAGCCGGAAAATACGACCTCATCCTCGACCCCTCGCACCTTTGGCTCACGATTCACGAATCCGTCGGTCACCCGCTGGAATTAGACCGGGTGCTGGGCTACGAAGCCAACTTTGCCGGTACCTCGTTCGCGACGCTGGACAAGTGGAAGGCGGGTGATTTCAAGTACGGTAGTCCAGAAGTGACGCTTTTTGCCGACAAAACGCAGGTCGGTTCGCTGGGCGCGGTCGGCTGGGACGACGAAGGCGTCGATACCCAAAAGTGGGATTTGGTAAAGGATGGCGTATTGGTCAATTACCAGGCCATCCGTGACCAGGCACACATCATCGGCGAAGAACGTTCGCAGGGTTGCTGCTACGCCGATAGCTGGAGTTCGGTTCAGTTTCAGCGCATGGCCAACGTGTCACTCGCGCCGGGCAAGACACCGCTATCGGTCGAGGATATGATTAAGGACGTCGAAAAAGGCATCTACATCATCGGCGACGGCTCCTTTTCCATTGACCAGCAGCGCTACAACTTCCAGTTTGGCGGTCAGCTGTACTACGAGATAAAGGACGGCAAGATCGCCGGAATGCTGAAAGACGTTTCGTACCAATCCAACACGCAGGAGTTCTGGAATTCCTGCGTCAAGATCTGCGACGAGCGTGACTACCGCCTCGGTGGCTCGTTCTTCGACGGCAAGGGTCAGCCCAGCCAGTCGAGCGCCGTCTCGCACGGCAGTTCTACCACGCGTTTTAATGGAGTCAATGTTATCAATACAGCCCGAAAAATTTAATTAGCCATGTCCGTAATCTTATCCGAAGCAGAGGCCAAGGCCATTCTGCAAAAAGTCCTCGCCTTCTCCAAAGCCGACGAATGCGAGGCCAATATCCTGGGCGAACAACGCGGCAACATCCGCTACGCCCGCAACGAAGTGTCAACAAGTGGTGGCCTGATCAACCAGAACCTGGCGGTGCAGTCGGCTTTTGGAAAAAAAGTGGGAACCGCTACCGTCGATGAATTCGACGATGCTTCGTTGGAAAAATGCGTCCGCCGTTCGGAAGAACTGGCGCAGCTTGCCCCCGAAAACCCGGAATATGTGGGTATGCTGGGGCCGCAGACTTACATGAAGTCAAAAGAATTTTTCGAGTCCACCGCCAACGTGAACCCCGACAAGCGGGCGGACGCCGTAGCCGTAAGTTTGCAACAAACCCGTGATAAAAAGCTGGTTGGCGCGGGTTTTCTGGATGACGCCAAAGGCTATTCGGCCATGATGAATTCGAAAGGACTTTTTGCCTACCACCCCAGCACCAATGTCAACTTTTCGCTGACGGTCCGCACCGAAGACGGGCAGGGTTCGGGCTACGTCATTCGCGGGTTCAGCGATTTTGACAAACTCGACACCAAAGCCGCCACCCAAATCGCTGTGCAGAAGTGCCTCGGCTCGGTGAACGCCCGCGCGCTGGAACCCGGCAAGTACACTGTGATCCTTGAACCCACGGCGGCTTCGGTTTTGCTCGAAAACATTTTCTTTAACCTCGACGCCCGCTCAACCGACGAAGGCCGCTCATTCCTGAGTAAGCCCGGCGGCAAGTCCAAGCTGGGCGACAAAATCGTGGACGAGCGCGTGACGATCTACTCCGATCCGGCCAATCCTGAACTACCCGCTTCCCCCTGGTCGGGCGACGGACGGGCGCAGGCGAAAACTAATTGGATCGAAAAAGGCGTAGTCAAGAATCTGGCCTATTCCCGTTTTTGGGCCAAAGAAAAAGGTGTAAAAGCCACGCCCTTCCCCAACAACCTCATCATGGCGGGTGGCACTTCGTCGCTGGAAGACATGATCAAAAGTACCAAGCGCGGTATCCTGGTCACGAAGCTGTGGTACATCCGCACTGTCGATCCGCAAACGCTACTCCTCACGGGCCTGACCCGCGACGGGACGTTTTTCATCGAGGATGGCAAGATCAAATACCCCGTCAAGAACTTCCGCTTCAACGAAAGCCCGATCATCATGCTCAACAACCTCGAAGCCCTCGGCAAACCCGAGCGCACCGTCAGCACGGAGTCGGACCGCAATTACCTGATTCCGCCGATGAAGATTCGGGAGTTTACGTTTACGAGTTTGTCGGATGCGGTGTAGGTGAGTGGTCTTAAAAGGAGTTAGGTGGATTGCTTTGTAAACTGCTTTACTGCGGTTTGGGGATAGTCTGCGTACGGGCCGCCCATTGCTGCCAGGTACTGGAAAGCTCCTTGACCATGGCCGGGTGCTGCCGGGCCAAATCGTTCATTTCGGTACGGTCTTTTGCCAAATCGAACAGCT
>NZ_JBGSXF010000638.1:0-2141 GCF_041751555.1 Persicitalea sp.
CCCAAGACTTCGGCCCTAAACGCCAATAACCAGGCCCACGACGCCAAAAACGTGTTCGTCGTGGACGGCGGCGCGTTCGTATCCCAGGCAGATAAGAATCCCACCTGGACAATTCTTGCCCTGTCGTGGCGGGCGTCGGACTATATCATCGACCAGGTCAAGAAGAAAAATATTTAAAGTCAAAAACTATGAAAAGGAGAGATTCACTAAAAGCCCTCACCCTGAGTTCGTTCGGCGTGGCGGCTATTAACCCGCAAGAACTGCTGGCCGAACGCCGGGAGTTGGAAAAGGCAATGGGTGCCGCCGCCGACCCGATTCTAATCAAACCCGGTAGCATCGCCGAGGAGATTGCTTACGATACCAAGCTCCAACAGGAAAAGTACTTTACCGACAAGGAGTTGGCCACGCTGGCTGTACTTTCGGACATTATCATTCCCAAAGACGGCAAGTCGGGTAGTGCGTCGGAGTCGGGCGTACCGCAGTTCATCGAGTTCATGGTGAAAGACCAGCCCAACTGGCAGACGCCCTTCCGGGGCGGCTTGCAATGGCTCGACCGGGAGTCAGCCAAACGGTTTGGCGGCAAGGTTTTTACGGCTCTCAACAAAGAGCAGCAGTTGAAAATCGTTGATGACATCGCCTATCCTGAGAAGGCTAAACCGGAAATGAGCCAGGGCGTCTCATTCTTCAATACCATGCGCAATTTCACCGCTACTGGATTCTTTTCCAGTAAAATCGGCATAGAGGACATCGGGTACATGGGCAATGTCCCTAACGTGTGGGACGGAGTACCGGCCGACGTACTGGCAAAGTATAAAGTCAGTTATGACAAGAGTTGAGTAGTTTCCAACTAGTAATAAAAAAAGCGGGGATTTACAAAATCCCCGCTTTTTTTGTTTTCTTTGGGTAAGAATCCAATAAGTCAGGAGTATGGAGCGAGGAAGTGCCTTGTATGATTTGGCAAGAATTCTGCTGTTGTTCAGCATGCTTATGCTGGCTGGGGATTTAAGAGCGCAATGTCCTGCAACTACCCCGCCCGGAGTCCGCATGGTGTTTTGTGGTACTGGGGTAGTTAAGTTGGTGTTCTATGAAAAACAACCCGTAACCTATGACTCTCACTGGGTTTCCTGGGGAGACGGGAGCATCGAGCAGTTGTTTTCGCGCTTGAAAGCAGTCAGCCATACTTATGCTACAATCGGCCCACGCAAAATCACTGTGTGGGGTACCATCGATTCTAAAATTTGTAAGAGCAACGATGAAGTCCTGGATTACAATCCGGGGGCTTCGACTACGGCAAAATCTGCAATCACAGAGTTCAAAATGTTGGACCTGGCCAGCGGAGAATTGACTATAAAGAACCCTTCAACGGTCGAATTACTTTTATACCGCAAGTCGGGTAGCGGCAACTGGGAAAGCACTGGGCGCACAGTCTCGAAAGATAATCAGCAGTTGAAGGTTTTCGTCGATTCGCTCGCGGCTACGTGCTTTCAACTTCAATCCACCGACACCTGCCTGGCTGAAAGTACCAAATCCGACCCGATTTGCTCGGGTATTTTGAAATTGAACGGTTTAGAAAAATCAAATGAACTCAGATGGAAAGCAATTTTACTATCTCCGGGAGCGAAGGTTTCAATCAAAAAAGACAATATACTTTGGCGGGAAGTAACGACACAGGGAGATATTGGTAGTTTGGAAGACAGCGTTCTGTCTTGCGGGCGAGAACATTGCTACCAACTGTTCATTGGCAACCAGGGTAGTAGCTTCACCTCCCTCCCACTATGTCGGCGTACCCCCGCTTCCGTCTGCGGCGCAGAAGCACCACTTTTCGTCCCCGATGCATTTTCGCCTAACGGCGATGGCATCAACGACCTGTTCGAGATCAAAGGGGAGGTAGCCGCCGATTACGATTTAACCGTGTTCAGTTCCTGGGGAACCATCATTTTTCACAGCCAAAGCATTACCCAAAGTTGGGATGGCAAAATGAACGGTACTCCTCTCCCGCCCGGAATCTATGTGTACAAGATTAGAACTGGCGCGGATGGTGTGAGTGTAGTAAAATCCGGTTCTGTGTTGGTTTTGGAATAAAAAAGCCACGGATTGATATTTCAGCGGCTTTTTCAATGATTTGATACAATAAGGCTAAG
>NZ_JBGSXF010000639.1:0-3565 GCF_041751555.1 Persicitalea sp.
TAAATTGAGCGAATAATATAATTTTTTCATTTCTCTCACCCTAGACACAACCAAACTATGCGAAAGCTAAGTACCCTCGTTTTGTTGGCCTTCCTGGCCGCCCCTGCCCTTTGCCTCGCCGCCAGTCCTGGCCCTGATGAGGTTCAATCTGCCCCCGAATCCAGCGTAATCTGGATTGCTTTGGGCAATACTCCGATAGCCGTCAACGCAATAGCCCCTAAGGATCATTTGGTTATGGTCTGCTACTTTGGCGTAACTATGATGGTGAGGGAAAAAATCGCCAAGCGTTATCTTCGCATTGGTGCCCGCTGCGGCTCCTGTGAAGGGATGAAAGATCCTACGAAAACCTTATTGCCTGTTGGCGGTTATCTCAACGGAGGAAGCGTTTGTGAGACTCCGTGTTCCGATCTTCTTGCACCTGGTGTGGGCCCTTGCGATTCGACCCCAAATGTGATCGAAGCTCCCGCCAGCGCGGTGGAGGTGGTTAAAATCGGCAAATAATCAGACAGCCGGAGATTCTTTTATCTTTTAGGTGAAGGTCCTTTTGCAACAAAAAAGCGGGCAACTCGATTGAGTTGCCCGCTTTTTCTGTGTTTTGGATAAAATTTCGCCTGGGACAAATCTATATCTGGCAATTCCCCTATCTTTTGATTGAGTTTGTATCATGTCGAGAAATTATGAAACCTGATTGTTTCTACAGTAATCACCGTACTCACAAAGAAGAAGCGTATTCTACCCCATCACAACTCTCAAAAATTTCCAGCCATAAAGGCGCATAAGTCTGAGGGTCACGAATAATCGCTATTTTAGCCGCTTATTTCGTAAACCAAGCCCATCTACCCCCGTTCTGCATGGCCAAAAATCCTTCCCTCTTTCGCAAGAAAACCGTTTCTCAAATTATGAGCGAAGCCCATAAAGCCGACGCGGAGTCGGGCGGGCTAGTCAAAACCCTCGGCGTGCGAGACCTTGTGTCGCTGGGTATCGCGGCCATTATAGGGGCCGGGATATTTAGCACAATCGGCTTGGCGAGTTTCAACGGTGGCCCCGCCGTATCGCTGCTGTTTGTGTTCACGGCCATCGCCTGCGTTTTTACCGCGCTATCCTACGCGCAGTTTGCCAGTACGGTACCAGTTTCGGGTAGTGCTTATACCTACGCCTACGTGGCCTTTGGGGAGTTGTTCGCCTGGATTATTGGCTGGGCTTTGATTCTGGAATACGCCGTTTCCAATATGGTGGTGGCCATTTCGTGGTCGCAGTACTTTGTGAGTATGCTGGAAGGATTCGGGATAAGATTCCCGGCCTGGCTTTCTACGAATCCCATTACTGCCGCCGAAACCTTCTCCCGATTACAGACGGAAGGCATCGACTCGCTCAATATCGCCGAGCAAAATACCGCCCTGGCCTACCAAAACGCCCCGATGATCGGCGACTGGCACATTATCTTCAATCTACCCGCCGGGATCATCACGTTGTTGGTTACGGCCCTGGTTTATATCGGTATTAAGGAATCGCGTACCGCGAGTAACATCATGGTCGTGCTCAAAATCGGCGTCGTGCTACTCGTGATCGGGGTGGGAGCGTTTTACGTCAAACCCGCCAACTGGACGCCCTTCGCGCCCAACGGCATCAAAGGCGTCATGAGTGGCGTGGCGGCGGTTTTCTTTGCCTTTATCGGCTTCGACTCCATCTCGACTACCGCTGAGGAATGCAAAGACCCGCAGCGCGATATGCCCAAGGCGATGATATACACGCTACTGATCTGCACGGTGTTGTACGTCCTCATCACGATTGTGCTCACGGGCATGGTCAACTACACGGAGCTGAATGTGAACGATCCGTTGGCCTTCGTCTTCCAGCGCATCGACATGAACTTTATGGCGGGGGTCATTTCGGTAAGTTCGGTAATTGCCATCACGAGCGCACTGCTAGTGTACCAGCTCGGACAACCCAGAATCTGGATGACGATGAGCCGAGACGGACTGCTTTGGAAGCGTTTTTCCAAAATTCACCCCAAGTACCACACGCCTTCCTTCGCCACCATTATCACGGGCTTAGTCGTAGGAATTCCGGCTTTGTTTTTTGAAATGGATTTCTTCGTGGATTTGACGAGTGTCGGTACTTTCTTCGCCTTCATCCTCGTCTGCGGCGGGGTACTCTACCTTGATTATTCGGGTATTTCCAAGCAGTCGAAGTTTCGGGTACCTTACTTGAATGGGAAATATTTAGTGGGATTAGGGTTGATTACGGCGATAGTACTTCTGTTCGTATATGGTCAGAACGTCTTGGCTGAATGGAGCGATGCTTCTTTTGTGTACATCATCGAACACAAAGTACTCACCATCATTTTCTGGATTGCCTGGATCACGCTCTCGATCATGAGCTTCAAGTACAACTTCTCGATCCTGCCCGTCATGGGAATTCTCACAAATCTGTACCTGATGACCGAGCTAGGCTCGTCCAACTGGCTTATTTTTGTGATTTGGCTGGTGATCGGGCTGGTGATTTACTTTTCCTACGGATACAGAAAGAGTAAATTGGCGCAGATTGAGGAAGTTTAGTTTCTGCTGAATATCTTGATAAAAAAGAAAGCCGCAACGTTGCGGCTTTCTTTATCTATGGGTTTTGCTCCACTTTCAGTTTGATGTTGTAATCCTTCTTCTGCACGGGTTTGGTCGTGTTCGGATAAGGATTGACTTCCGTCAAAATCAAGCGGTACTTCGTGCCGTCCAAACTTATGTTTGCGGTGTCTGCTTCCCGGAAGCGGCCTTTAGGGTAAAGCCCGATACAGTCGCCCAGGCACATTTTTACGATTTGGCTTTCGTTGACCGTCGGCGCGCCGCGAGTTTGTAGCGTCACGATAGCCTCTCCGGCCCTAATGCACTGTACGTCCTCGGGACAGCGGCTGTCCTCGATGTCGGCGAAGGTCAGGCTGCCGCCCGTGAGGTTGAGGACGTCCTGGTATTTCAGCGTCTTGTCGCTGAGTTTGGCTTCGAGGGAGTCTGATTTGCAGGAAAGGAGTGCAAGGCCGATTCCTAGAAATATGGTTGCGTATTTCATGACTGGTCTGGATTTAAGGTGTTGTTTGGATTTTTAGTTTAATTTCATATTTGTCCTTCTGCTGAGCCGCTTCGCTCGTAGCGGGATAGGGATTTGCTTCCAAGAGAGTAAAAAGATATTTTGTACCATCTAGAACAATGTTGGCAACTTGCGGCTTCCCGATGCCGCTTTTCCTAAGGTCAAAGCAATCCCCAAGGCACAACTTAAGCTGTCTGTCAGGCAAATCACTTTTGGTCGAAGTGAATTTTAAATCTGTATAGACACTCCCCCCTGTGAAGCAATTGGCGTTTTCAGGGCACCTGCCATCCTCTATCTCAGAAAAAGTCATAGAGTACTTCTTCAAGGAGATACTTTCACGATACTCCACAATGCATTCAACGGGCTTCGACCCTATCCGGTCAGATTTACAAGCAAAAATCATAACGCCGACTCCCAAAATCAGGGCAAAATTTTTCATAACTGAGTCAGCTTTTTATTCAAGAGCCGCCCAGAAGTAGAATGGTTGGAA
>NZ_JBGSXF010000640.1:0-9096 GCF_041751555.1 Persicitalea sp.
GCGAATCCAGCACGGGGGTTTGGTACTCGGTGCTTCCGTAGGCTCCCAGGCATTCGTAACCCATGTCATCGGCCATAATCAGGATTACATTGGGCTGTTTTTGGGGTTCGGCGGGCAGGAAACTGAGCGTGGCAAGAATAGTCAGGGTAGTTCCCAGGAAGAGGAGACCTTTTTTCATACTGGTTTCACATTTCTGATCGATTTGAGGCTACTATGAACCAGGGAGGTTTAGATGTCGGCAGTAGACAATTACAAGGGTCTAGTGATTTTGGAAGTTTCAGATCTTAAACCAACAATCTGAAAATAAGAATCATTATTAAAAAAAATGCCGCCGTTTGCTGGTTGGTACCGTCAATTTACCCTGAATTCACTGGACTACAATATTACTTAATCGCCGTGCTCTTGAAACTCAACTTCTCCAATCCATCGGCTACCTCCGGGCAGCTCATGAACAAGTCCCACAACAGCCCTGTCCGGTGATTCTCAATCATGACAATGATCGGACCCTGGTCTATGGCGAGGTGAGAAGTGGCGTACCAGTTTTCCGATTCGTTAAAGGCGTCCACAAAACCATATTCACTCCACAGCTTATCACCCAGGTCATCGTAGAAATGCCGGAGCGCCTTCATGGATTTGTCGGGGGTGTAGGGAAAAGAGGACAGCGCGGCGGTGGGCGTGATGGTACCCAGGTCGTTGGTTGGGGAATGGCCTGCGTAGCCTCGGGGCGTGTCGCTGGATGTCAGGCCCCAGGAGTTTTCCCCGTAGCCTTTATATTTTTTTGGGTTGTCCACGCAGTACTTATAGTTGATGAGAGAGTGATTGACATTCTGCTCCCAGTAGTCGGCGTAGTTGTCGGTGAGCCCCTTGGGGTTTAGTCCCAGAAACGAGTAGTGCGTGAAGAACAGGGGCCCGCCAAAATCCTGCCCCAGAGGCAGTTTGACGTCGTAGTACTCGCGCCGATTCATGAAGTTACGGCCCACGGCCCAGCCCTTGTGATATACTTGGGGGTGGATGCCGTACTGCGGCGAAGCGGCCGCCAAAATGTAAGTGATGAGCGTCTCGTTGTAGCCGCGCAACTCAAAATCCATCGCCCAGCCATTGTTCGGACTCCAGTGCCAGTAAAGTACATTGCGTCCGTCGCGGGTAAAGTAGTCCCATTCTGCCTGCCGCCACAGATTATTGATGCGGTTGCGGAGCTGGTTTTCGGTGGGATTGTCCTGGGTGAAGTACTGCCGGGCGCACAGCAACCCTTGGAACAAAAAGGCCGATTCGACCAGATCGGCACCGTCGTCTTTACGGCTGAAAGGGATCGTCTTTCCCGTCGTGCCATTCATCCAGTGCGGAAAGATGCCGTGGTAGGCGTCAGCTTTTTGCAAGAACATTAGCATCTTCAGCAGCCGGGCCGCAACCGAATCGCGCGGCTGCCACTGGCGCTCGGCGGCTACGATCATCGCCATCACGCCGAAGCCCGTGCCGCCCGTGGTAACTACCTCGTGGCCGTAGTTGAAGCTGGTGTTGCTGCGCTCGCGCGCCAGCCCGCTCACCGGATGCCCGAAGTCCCAGAAGTACCGAAAGGTTTGCTTTTGCACCAGTTCCAGCAAATCGTTGTCGGAAAGATTCCTGGGGCGGTCGGCGGGGCTAAAGGTAGTTGTGGCGAGATTCTTATTTTTTTGGGTGAAACCCGGCGTAACAAACAACGCTGCCAGAAGAATAGCCAAGAGTAGTTTTAGAGGAGAATTTTTCATTGGGGAGAATTTGATTTATAAAACAATAGACCGACCGGACGCTCACTTATTGTAGTTCTAGTTTTTTTAGCCCTGCCTTTACTTCCGGCGTACTCATCAGCAAGTCCCAGACCAATCCGCTGCGGTGATTTTCAATCATAATAATGATTGGTCCCTGGTCGATAGCGAGGTAGGAAGAGGCGAACCACGGCTGATCCAGCGAGAAGGCATCGTGGAAGCCGAACTCACCCCAGAGTTTGTCGCCCAGCACGTAGTAGAAAAACTTCAACGCCCGCATCGACTCCTCGGGCGTGTAGGGCATGGAACCCAGCGCGGCGGTGGGCGCGATGATGCCCCGGTCGTTGGTGGGCGAACTGGCCGTGTAGCCGTCTGGTATATCGCTGGCAGTCAGGCCCCAGCATTTTTCGCTGTATCCGTAGAATTTCTTGGGGTTGTCTTTGCAGTAGTTGTAGTTGATCAAGGCATGATTGCGGTTCTGATTGAAATAATCCGCGTAGCCGTCTTTCATCTCTTTGGGGTTCAATCCTAAAAAAGAATAGTGCGACAGAAACAGCGGCCCGCCAAAGTCGGGGCCAAGCGGGAGGGTGATGCCGTAGAAAGACTTGCCGTTGCGGAAGGCTCCCTTGCGCGTCCAGCCCTCGTCGTAAACTACCCTGGGAACTGCGTGCGTGGGCGAGGCCGCCGCCAGCACGTAGGTAATCAGGCTTTCGTTCCAGCCCGAAATAGGCTGGTTGATGGCCCAATTTTGGTCGGGGCTCCAATGCCAGTAGAGTACGTTCTGCCCGCCCTGCCGGAACCAGTCCCACTCCACGGCCCGCCAAAGTACGTCGATGTCCTTGCGCAGGGTGGTTTCGGCGGCATCGTCGCGGTTGAAGTACTGCCGGGCCACCAGCAAGCCCTGTATGAGGAAAGAGGTTTCGACGAGGTCGGCCCCGTTGTCTCTCGCGCTGAACGGTACGGTCTCCCCCGTGGAGCCATTGAGCCAGTGCGGAAACGCGCCGTGGTACCTTTTGGCCTTGGTGCTTAGGAACGTCACAATCTTCTGCGTTCTTTCCAGCCCTTGATTTCTTGAAATAAAATTTCGGCTGATAGCCACCGGAATCGCCATGATGCCGAACCCGCTGCCGCCCGAAGTGACTACGTCGCCCGAGGTGTTCCGCTCCCGCGCCAAGCCGCTGACCGGGTGAGCAAATTCCCAGAAATAAGCAAAGGTCTTGCGCTGCACGAGCGTGAGCAGCGAGTCGTCGGAAATGACGGGAAACTTATTGGTAGAGTCCAGCCCCGTCCGCAGCTTGACCGTGATCGGTATCTGAAAATTCCCGCCCGACTTGGATTTTAAGTCTTTTGAAATCTGTAATGTATATTGCTCCAAAGAAGCCAGCGGTGATTCGGGCGTGATGGTCAGGTCGCTGTTGTCGTTCTGATAAGTGACTTTCAGGGGTACTTTGCCGCCCGCCGCGTTGCTCATCTGAATGCCCGCCGGGACGGAAGCCGGGTCGATTTTGGCGGAGAAGGCCAGTTGAATGGTTGGGGTGGTATTGAGGTTAGTGTACGCAAAGCCATCGCTCTTGCCGTCAACTTTGATCGAGTTCAGGCTAAAAACGGAAGCCTTGGGGTCGTCCACTGCCTTCTCCTTACAACCAACGAGCAGGATGGGAAGTATTACGAAGAAACACAACAGCCGGGAGTACAGCATTCCGCCAATAGTCAGGACACAAAGTTGCACAGAGTCAAGCACGGAGTTTCACGGATTTCTGTGGAAAGTACCCACCACGACCAGGTAAACAAAAACGGGAAGGAAATTTCCTTCCCGTTCCAGACTTACTTTTTCTGAGTAAAGAGTTCCTTGATCTCATTCTCGGGAAGTGCCGCAGTGTAGACACGGAACTGATCCAGCGCACCCGTATAGTTCTTCATCCAGGGATCGGGTGCATTACCAATCCCGATGTGTTGCTGGAAGCCCCCGATGACGAACTTCGACGCGTTGTTGAATTTCAGCGCACCCAAAGGCGCTCCTCCTTTCTTAACATCGGTCACGGAAGCAGCCAGGGGTAGTTTGTTGCCATCCAGGTAGGCGGCAAACTTGGAGGTAGCGGCATCGTAGGTGAACGCTACGTGCTTCCACTTGCCGTAAGCATCGGCCCAGCGGTTAAGGCCATCGGCGCGGGTGCCATTGCCCGCGAAATCAAACCAGTTACCAGCAAAGTTGAACTTGACCCGCATGGAATCGTTCTTCGCCTCGCCATCGATCATCATGAAGGTATTGCCCCAGAAATCTCCGGTATTGGGCAGCATGAATACCGCTTGCGCACCGCCCAGGCTTTCGGCTTTCATCCAAAAAGCGATGGTGAAGCTTTCCATCGTCGCCAGTTTGCCCGCCGTAGCGTACTCGATTTTCCCGTTGGCGGAGCCTTTGTAGGCTTTGCCTTTAACACCGTCGATGTAAGAGACGCCGTTGGCCTTGCCCCGGACGCCAAAGATGCTATCGACCGGATTGCCTTCGAAGGCCCAGAGCCGCTGCAACGGCCCATTGAGGGAAGGATCGTCTGCCGAAACGAAATCAAAGTCAGGTCGCTCCAAATCCTGACAGGAGAAGGAAACGACTGCCATCAGCAATACGAATAGTTTGGTAATTGATTTATATGTTTTCATTGTTGTAAGGTTTTATTTTACATTTTAAGCCACAAAGCTATGAACTGAGAAAGTTGATAGGGACGAACACCGAATATCAAAATTCCAACGTCTAGCATCCAACGTCCCAAACATCAATAATCAGGATTCTGCACCAGCACGCCCTTCGACTTGTCGATTTCGCCCTGCGGAATGGGTAGGTAGCGGTTGCGGGGCTGGTAGCCGAGGGGTTTGAGTACCTCGTCGGCAGTGCCCCAGCGCACCAGGTCGAAGAAACGCTCATTCTCCATGCCCAGCTCCACGCGGCGTTCCTGGCGGATCGCTGTACGTAGTTTTGCCTGATCGGTCGTCGTGACTTTTGGCAAGATAGAGTTGTTGCCTTCCCGTGCCCGGGCACGCACCATCTCCAGCCATTTCAGGGCATCGGCGGTGTTCTGCTCGCCGCCCAACTCGTTGGCGGCTTCGGCGGCCCACAGCAACACGTCGGCGTAGCGGATCACCCGCAGGTTCATCCAGCGTCCGGCACGGTTGGCCTTGGCATCGCGATCGACAGGATTGGTATATACCTTTTTGTTCCAGTAAGGGCGGGGGATGCTGGAGGTCGCTGGAGGAACACTCTCATTGTAAGGCGCATTGACCTGCCCGGATATCAGCAGCGTGGCGTTCCGGCGGGGATCGCCCTTATCGAAGGCCGAGGCCAAATCTTCGGTAGGCGTGTTGAATCCCCAGCCCAGATTCCATTCACCCGAACCCCGGACACCCTGCACCTGTGCGTACTGAATTCCCAGGTTGGTTTGGGAAATTGCGTAGTAAGCCTGAATCTCGAAAATAGATTCGGCGTTGTTTTCTCCTTCGTTGCGGAAAATACTGCTGTAATCTTTGACAAGGCTATAATTTCCGGCATTGATCACTTGCTTGGCCAAAGCCAGGGCACCGCCCCAATCTTTGCGCCACAGCATTGACTTGGCGTGCAACGACCGAGCGGCCCCGCTGGTGATGCGGCCTATGTAAGCAGCGTTCCAGGTAGCAGGAAGAACGGCGGCGGCAGCCTGTAAATCGCTGTCAATCAAGGCAAAAATCACATTGGTTGGCGACTTGGGGATGTTGGCTTGCGCGGCGTCGGTAATTTTGAAATCAATCTTGGGTACTTCTCCGTACGTGCGCACCAGGTTGAAGTAGGCGTAGGCCCGCATAAATTTGGCTTCTCCCAGGTTCACCTGCGTGGCCGGATCCGTAGCCCCTACGGAGTCGATGTCCGAAATCACGGTATTGGCCGCGTTGATGAGCGCGTAGTGATCGTTCCAGTACCCGTTGATGAGCCATTGATCTTTGACGTACTGAAACTTATCGAAAATATTCTCGGTATCCACGCCGTCCGTTACGGAACTACCTTTGCTGGCGTCGTCGGAGCGAATGTTGTGAACGGCAATATAAGGCAGCGCCGATACGCCAAAGGCCCGCATCCGGGCGTACACGCCGAATACCTGGCTGTCGAACGACCCGGCAGGAATGTCCTTCTCGGTGTAGCGACCCAGCGGTTCGCGATCAAGGAAGTCGTTACAGCCCGCCAGGAACGTCACACCCACAAGGGCAACGACGGCGAGCGACTTGGTCAATTTTGTTGGGTTCATGAGATTAGTATTTGTTAGTTCTTCGTACTGAGTTCTTTGTACAATATACTTGATTAACTATATGCGGCAGGCGCTACTTCACTTTGTGCCTTTGTGCCTCTGCCACTTTGTGCCTTTTTTAAAAATTAAGATTCAATCCAAAAGTATAAATCGCAGGCAGAGGATACGTACCATCGTCCACACCGAAAGCGATCGTACTGCCGCCAATTTCCGGCGTAAAGCCAGTGCTGTTGGTGAAAGTCACCAGGTTCTGCGCATTGACGAATACCCGTAGCGACTTCAATTTCACCCGATTGAGCAATTCCTTTTTGAAATTATACCCCAACTGCACATTCCTGATGCGGAAGTAGCTGCCGTCCTCGATCCAATAAGAAGAAGGAACGTAGTTGGTCGAGTGTCCCGTGTGCAATATCGGCTCCCAGTTGGAAGTACCCTCCCCATTCCAGCGATCCAGTCGCTCTCTCTGGAAGTTGAACTGCGCAAAAGTACCCCGGTTCCAGTCGCGGAATATTTCGTTGCCATACACCCCGTTGCCTTCCATACTCAGGTCGAAACCCTTGTAGTTCAGCGTAAAGTTGAGGCCGTAGGTAAAGTCGGGTGTCGGGTTACCGATCATCGTCCGGTCGTCTTCGGTAATAAAGCCATCGCCGTTGGTATCGGCATATTTCAAATCACCCGGCCCCACCTCACCGATGGAACTGGCGGGTGATCTGACCACATCTAAATCGTTTTGATAAACCCCTGCTACATTGTATCCATAAAAGTACCCGATCGGGAAGTTTTCCGTAGTGCGGGAAGCTCCCCGGATAATGGCAAAGCCCGTGGTGGCCAGTGACTCTACCTTATTATTGAGGGTAGTAAAGTTGCCGCCAATACGGTAAGAGAAGTCGTTGGTCACGTCCTGGTTCCAGGAGGCCGTCAGTTCGATACCGTGATTGGAAATCTCGCCGGCATTCGTCAGGCCGGGGGTAGTTCCGGCGGCACCGGGTATTAAAGCCAGAATATCGTTCGTCAGCTTGCTGTAATAATTGGCTTCGAGAAACAGACGGTTCTTCAGCGTGTATAGTTCTAAGCCTGCTTCAAATGCTTTGATCGATTCCCAGTGCAGGTTGGGGTCGTAGAGGTACTCGTTTTGCAACGCCGCCACGATGTTTTCGCCAAACACGCCCGAGTTAGCGGCGGTCAGCGTCGGGTAAGCAGGGTAGCGGTAGCGGTTGTCGATGTTCTGACTACCCAGAATACCCCACGAACCTTTCACTTTGAGGTAGTCGATCACGCTTTGGCTCTTGAAGAAATCCTCTTCGCTCACCAGCCAGCCGGCGCCCACGGAACCGAAATTCTGCCAGCGGCCATCGCCCGTAAAGGCCGAACTACCATCGCGACGGAAGGAGGCGTTGAGCAAGTACTTACCATTATAATTGTAAAGTACCCGACCCAGATACGAAAGCGTAGCCGATTCCCAGGCCGAACCATCGCCACGCTTGGTGGAAGCGTCACCTACGTTATCCACGTACCAAAACTGTGGGTTGTTAGGAATCTCGAAGCTGTTGCCCTGTTGAACACTGGCCGAAGTACCTTCAAAGTTGCGGTAGTAGGTAGTTACCCCACCGAGTACCGTCAGATCATGGCTACCGATCTTCTTGGCGTAAGTCAGCAGGTAGTCCTGCTGCAACTTGGAGAACAGGTTCTGGCCCTGATTGAGGGAAGTCTGCTGTACCAGGTCGTCACGCTTGTTGTCCCCCACGATTTCGGGGTTGTAAACCGTAACCAAAGGCTGATAGGAGCGGTTGGTGTTGAAGCCGTAATCCGCGTAAAGCGTCGCTTTGAAATTGAAATTATTCAGGAAAAACACTTGGCCATACACGCTACCTACGCCGCGGTACTGGGTACCGATCGAGGTTTGGCGCTGCGACACGACGTCCACCAATGGATTGTACACCTGCGCCCGCTGAAAATCGGGAAGCGTGTGGTACAGGCCGGTACCTTCATCACGGATGGGGGCAATGGGTACCGCCCGAATGGCAGAGGCTACCCCTTTGTTATCGGGCAAATTGGCCTTGTAAGCGTTGAAAGTGACTCCGAATTTCAGAGACTTGGTCACGCTGAGTTCGTCGTTGATGTTCAGCGTAATTTTCTGGTACTGCTCGTGCTGGATTATACCTTCTTCCTTCACATAGCCGACGCCCATATAAAACTTATTCTTCTCCGAGGCACCCGACACACTAAGGTTGTTGTAGTTCAGGGCACCGCGCTGAAAAATTTGATCCTGCCAGTCGGTATTGCCCGTCCAGAAGGTGTAGTCGTAAGGTTCGCTGCCCTGGTTGGCGAGTTGCTCGTTAAATAATTCCTTGAACTCGCTGGCGTCAGTCAATTCCATCCTTTTCTGTACTTGCTTGAAGCCCAGCGTCGTATTGAAATTGAAGTTTAGTTGCCCGGCTTTGGCTTTCTTCGTCGTGATCGCGATGGCACCGTTGGCCCCTCTTACACCGAATATAGCCAGCGAAGAAGGATCCTTAAGTACCTCCACCGACTCGATGTCCGAAGGGTTCAGGAAGTCGATGTTGTCGTTGAGAATGCCATCCACGATATAGACCGGACTGGCACCGTTGATGGAGTTCGTACCCCGAATCCGCACGTCGGGACTGGCACCGGGGCGTCCCGAATTGACGATGGAAAGTCCGGCCACGCGCCCTTGGAGGGCACTGACGGGATTCACAACAGGCTTATCGGCTATTTCCGAGCCTTTCACCGTCACGATGGAACCCGTCAGATCCCGCTTGCTGGCAGTACCGTAACCGATCACCACTACTTCGTCGAGGGCACGGGTATCGTCTGCCAGTTCAACGGTTATGTTGGTCTGATTGCCGACGGTCACTTCTTGCGGCGACATACCGATCATGGAATATACCAATACGGAATTTTGGGAAGGGACCGTGATGGTATATTCCCCTTCGATATTTGTTGGAACACCGGTAGTGCTGCCTTTAAGCAGCACGCTTGCACCGGGCAGACCTTCACCTTTCGAGTCGGTCACTTTGCCCGATACGCTAATTCCCTGCGCGTGAGCCATACCGCCCAAGAAGAGGAAA
>NZ_JBGSXF010000641.1:0-8610 GCF_041751555.1 Persicitalea sp.
TTCCTTTCGATTTAGTGCTTACGTAGCTTATATCGTATTTGCCGACTACCGCGTCGACAGATGGTTTGGGATCCACATCCTTCTTCGTACACGCGCCAAAGGCCGATACAACGAACAGTAAAACAATGAGCTTTTTCATAAGAGTGATTTTTTAGGCAAGTGGTTATTGGATAAAAAACGTCGGCGATCGAGCGACGGGAACCATGAATCATTTCATATTCAAACTCACCGTACCCCGATCCACGCCTGTCACCTCGAAAGGTGTGTTGGGCTGTTTGGTGAGGGCGTCCAGCAGTTCGTCGGTGGTGCCTTCGTGGTCTACGTTCAGGGTGCCGTCGCTGCCTTTCAGGGCTTTGCGGACGTTTTTCACTTTACTGTTTTTGGAAAGGCTGGTAGCGAGCGCCTGAAGCTGAGCGTAGTTGATGTTGGTCACGGTAATCTGGGTACTGCGGGCCGAAGCCGCTGCCGACGAACCGCCCCCGCCCAGGGAAGCCGCGCCGCCGCCAGCCTGCGTACTGGCAAACTGGAAGTTCATGGTACAAAGACGATCCATGAGGTACTGAGCCATGTTTTCGGTGGCGTTGCGGATGGCCATCTTGTTGGCGATGGCTTCCGAGACATCGATGCCGCCACCCGTGATGGAAGTCGTGGCCAGGATGGATCCGTCTTCGGTAGAGATGGCGCGGATTTCCAGCCGCGCCCGGCAGGCCGTCATACCGCCCTGCGAGTTGGTACGCTCCGACACCGCTTGTCCGGTGATAATCATCTGCGCTCCCATTTCCAAGCCCAAAGCGACCATTTCCCCCAGGCTGGTACCCGCGTCCAATTGGTTCATCTGGCCATAGAGTTTGGGATCGACTACCCGAAAGCCCGACTCGACGAAGTGGCGTGTCAGTTCGGTCTGGGTGGCAGTCTGCTCGATCACAACGGGGTTGTACACCGCCGAGGCAGAATTCTGGCGGGTGGCGGCTTCTTCCGGTTTGGTAGCGGGTTCTTTTTTGCGGCCAAACAAACCCTGGACGATGTCGCGGGTGAGACCCACATTGGCTTCACGCTCGCGTAATTGAAGCTCTTTCTCCCGGCGGGCCAAATCCGTTGTATTGTAGTCGTTGGCGGTACCCGCCGCAATCGCCTCGGTAATGAGGATAATGACTTTTGGCGAGCCGTTACGCAGCATTTGGCAGTTCTGGGCGTTGTATATTTTACGCTCCTTGGCCTTCATTGGCTCGGGGATTTCCATCTTGTCTTTGGCGTCGGCCAACACCTCTACCGCCCTGATGATGGCCTTTTGGGTGGCGTCCTGAACCGCTCGGTTTTCGCTGCTTCCCGCTACTTTGATCCCCGCCAGCGACAAGCCGCTGAAACCGGAAGTCTTGCCCTTCATGTTGATGTCATTGCTGAACAGAAGTTCGCCCGTCTGCGGGTTGAGGACTTTGAGCGTGAAGCCCACAGTAGCTTTATTACTGCCGCCGCTGATGCCCATGATCGTCGTGGAAGTGTTGCCTTCGCTGAAGTCCGTGATTTCGCCCGTGACGACAAGTTGGGCGCCCAGCATCTGGCTGGCCTGCGGTCCCGAACCATCGGTGAATCCGTTCTGGGCAAAGGCCATTTCACCCGTGGCGTCGCCGACATTCCGGTTGGTTTCGAGTACCCGGAAGCAGTTGGTCTGCTGGATGGCCGAAGTAAGCATCGTGGCGAGTTCTTCGCCGAAGGTAGCGTGGGCCTGGGCCGACTTGGTAGATACGCTGAACCGAGCCACTTTTACCGTTACCCGCTGGTCGCGCGGTAGGTTTTTACACTTTTCGGCCACCTGCTCGATCGTGATCTCGGGTTCTTTGTCTTTCTGGGCGTAGCCCACGGCATTGAATAGGACAGTTAGCAGTAAGGCTGCCAACCAGGTGCGCGTAAAGTTTTTCATGCGAATACGAGGATTTACAAGTGGTTGGTTGGATCGGTTACTGCTCTTCGTTGTTGTTCAATGAACTAGTGGACGTCAAGCCTGTCTTGCCTTTTTCCAGGCAGTTTTGCTCGTAGTAATAAAGATGGTCGGGGAAGTCGCGCCAGGAACTCAATTCATACTTGGCTACCAGCGCGGGGCAGTTGCCGAAATATTCTTTGAAAAGCTTCTTGTATTGGCTCTTTTTGATTTTTCCGAACTTACCCTTGTACCGCACATAGTATGATTTCTTGATTCCCCCCGTCAGATTGACACCCTGCACGGCTATGCCCTGGGTCGAGGTGGCCCGTGAATCGTCGTACACCCGGACTTTACCCTCAAATTCTGGGTTTAGCAGTTGCATCATCCGGGGTTTCTTTTTACCGCGTTTGATGCGTTCCTGGTAGAGGTTGACGAATTCCCGGTTGATTTGTCCGTAATCAGTTTTGGCTTTTGTGAGTACCGATTGGTCGCTTTCCAGCAGGGTCATCAGCTTGCCCCAGTTGGCGGGGGCTAGGGACATCTCTTTGATTTGTTCCGCTTTGTATTTGAATTGGCTGTTGTCGTCGGTTCTGCGGCCTTTGATTTTGTACACAAAGGTTTTCTTGCGCTTAATTTTTTTGACCGTCATGTCAATTTTCTCGCCCGAAACAAGCGTAATTTGGCCGGGTTTGCTACCCGAAAATCGCTTGATGGTCGGCAGGAATTTCTGACCGAAAGCGGTATCACCTATTGCCAAGAGAAAGATTAAGGTTACGAGGAAAACATTTTTCATTTTGGATCTGAGGTTTATGGTTGGTTTTCTCTTTAAAATCTGGTGATGATGCCGAACTTCAGCCAAGTGGCGGCACGGCCCAATTCGGCGTAGGCACCCAATTTATCGGAGAAGTAATATCGCCCTCCCACGTGGAATCCGGTGTACACTCCGGTGCCAAGAAGCGTGGCTACCTCTGACCCACCCGACACGCGCAACCCACCCATGACACCCGCGTACAAATCCACGTTGTCGTTTTCCAGATTGAGCAATTCATTGAAGTGGTAATTAGCTCTGATGCCCGCTCGATAAGTGCTGAAATTGTAATAGACCGTTTTCTCGGTGGCGTACGATAAATAGACGCCACCCGAAATATTATTGTGAAACTGTTTCTCGCCGATGACGTGAAAAGGGAAAGGTGCATTGCCGAATGCGAAGTCGCCCGTTCCCAGACCGACGCCTACCCTGAACTGCCGATCGGATTCCGAGGAGGAAGTTTTATCATTTACTTTGTTTGGAGATTCGAATTGCGCGTTTTTTTGCGCCTGAGCATGAAAGGAAAGCGCAGAAAAGACGCCCGCGAGGAGGTAAATTTTAAACATAGCTTAACGAGGTTTGGGTTAAAAAACAGGAGACGTATTCTTTTCTCTGAAAATAATCTTGTGCTGATGGCGAACAACCCACCAAAACCAACACCACAAATTTCCCCAATCCCCCCCGCCGGAAAAATCGAATAAATTCGACTTTGGCCCTTTCGGCGTAGAAATTATTCGATGCGTTTGTCGAACTTTTCCGACGATTCTCCGCATTTTTCGATTGCAAAGCCCGCCGAAGCGGGGGATATTGCCGCATTCTTTCAACTAGCCCTTCCCCATGCGATCCCCTCTTCTTATATGTATAGTGCTTTTTTTGAGTATGGGGGGCGTGGGCCGCGCCTGGGGCCAGGTGTTGCTGTCCGGGGATCAGACTCGCCAGGAATTGGATACGGTGGTGCATTACCTGGAAGACCCCGGCCACGGAATCACTTTTGAAGAGATGCGCGCGGGTACCCGCCGGGCTGAGTATCGGCAACTGCCGTCGGCCAATCCTAATTTCGGCTTTACCAACTCCACCTACTGGATGATGTTTTCGGTGCGCGAGCTGCCGGAGGCGGAGCCGAAAAACTGGCTGCTCGAACTGGGCTACGCCGCCTACGCCGAGGTGGATCTCTACATAATGGACAGCCTGGGGCAAGTGGCCCAGCAGGCCGCAGGCGACTGGCGCCCCCACCCCAACCGGGCGATGTCGTTCCACAACTACGTGTTTCCGTTGAACCTCCTGGCTCAGGGTACCCACCGTGTGTTCCTGCGGATGCGGCCGTTGGTAGGCCAGGTGGTGGCACCGCTAACGATCTGGGAAAGTCGGGCGTTTTCGCGTTACGCCGAAGGTTATACGTTATTCTGGGGGATTTATCTGGGGATGTTGCTGATTGTGCTGCTGTATCATGCGGCCCTCTACGCTTTCAACTGGCGGGAGCCGGGGTATGAGGGCTACCTCTATTTGTCTTTATACTTACTACTTTTTCTGTCTTTTGAGATGACACGCGGTAGTTGTCTTGGTATTAGATTCCTCTGGCCCGAAAACCGCTGGATGGCCGACAACGGCTTCGTTTCGCTTTTCTTTTGTATGGTAGCTGCTTTCGCGGCCTTCTACGGCAAGATCATGGACGTTACCCGTTGCGTTCCCCGGCTGGCACTATTGATCAAAATCGGTTTAGGAATTTGGGCGCTGGTACTGGGACTGATGTACCTGGATGTAGTAGTGCTTTCAAAAAATGCCGTCACCTTGTTTTTCGGCGTAGGGGTAGGCGGACTCATTATTGCGGCTTCGTATCTGTGCTGGCGCGAGCGGCCCGAATACCGTCCGGCCCTCTACTATTTTCTGGCTGCTACCATGATCTACTCGGGCGGAGTCGTGCTGCTCATGACCCGCTGGGGGCTGTTGCCTTCGGGGCAATTCTGGACCATGAACGCCCTGAACGTGGGTTCGATGCTGGAATTCGTGATGCTGTCGGTAGGTATGAGCTTACGGGTGAAGTCGGAGCAGGAGCGGAAGCACCGTGCCTTGCAGCGGGATCTGGACACGCAAATCACCGACCTGGAAGCCTCGTTCAGCCAGGAACAGAAAGAAGAACGCCGCGAACTGAGCATGATGCTGCACGACCAGTTTGGCAACGAGTTGTGGGTGCTGCGGCAGAACATCCAGAAACTCTACCAGGCGTACATCGGGACACCCAACGCCGACCGCTTTCAGGATTTGCTGGACACGATCAGAAAAATTCTGGCGGGTATCCGCGTCATTTCGCGGCACTATGTCCCCGATCAATTCGAGGAAAAGGGGCTGGCGGTGATGCTGCACGACATGGCGCAGCGCCTGAGCGACACCACGGCTATCAGTTTCACCACCCACCTGAAAGGCCAGGAAAATCTGCTGCCGCTCCGCAGCCAGTTGCAGTTGTACTACGCCCTCTTCGAGCTTTGCGCCAACATCGCCAAGCACTCCGGCGGCCGGGAGGCTGCCCTCGTTTCGTTTCAGAAGGAAGATTTTTACAATTTTCAGATACGGGACGACGGGCGGGGCGGACTCCCCGCCGAGGGCGAAAGTCAGGGCAGCGGGCTGGGCAACGTGCGCCGCCGTCTGGAAAGTATCGGGGCCACGTTTGTGGTATCGTCGCTGGCTGGACAGGGGACGTTCTTCAAAGTTCGGCTGCCTATGCCAGTTCCGCAGGATCGACAAATCCATATTTGACCGCGTACATGAAGACGCCCACATCCGTTTTCACGCCCAGTTTCTGGTAAAGCCGATTGCGGTGCGTAGAAAGGGTGGTGGGTAAGATGTCGAGCATATCCAATATTTCATGGTTGGGCAAACCCTTGGCAACAAGACACATGACATTGATTTGTTGCTGGGTAAGGGTGATATCGCTGATAGGTTTTTGCTCGTCAGGATCGGAGGTGAGTTGGCTGAGGAAATCCGCGACCCGGGGGCTATAGTACCTTTTGCCGCGGCTCACCTGTCTGACGGCCAGCAGCAGTTCGTCCTCGTCGTCGTCTTTGAGTGTGTAAGCGTCCACGTCCGCCCCGATGGCGGCGCGTATCACCTCGGGAGATTCTTCCATCGTGTGCAAGACGACTTTGAGGTCGGGCGCGACTTTCCGGGCTAGGGTGGCCAGCTTGATGCCGCTTTCGCCCCCGACCAGGTGCAGGTCGGTGATCAGTATCTGTACACATTGGGTCTCAATGGCTTTCAGCGCATCGGCGATGCAGGTCATTTCGCCCGTTACTTCCCAGGCATCGTTCTGGGAAAGCGTGGCGCGGATGCCCCGGCTGGCGGCGAAATGATCTTCTACGATCAAGATTCGGAGGGGTTCGGTCGAAACGGTCTGGGCTAACATGGCGGATGGATGAGGGAAACAACAGTAGTCAAATAAAACCGTAAGGTCAAGCCCGACTTTGTGAAACCCGGCCGTTCCTTTCCGAAACCGGGTAATGGCTTGACGAACTCACATTTTCAGAAGCCGACGTGTATTGACGGTTCGGGCTTGTTCATAAAAAATATTTCCTACCGAAACCTTGGAAATATGTCAGTCTAGTGAATTTGTCAGTCTGAGCGTAGTCGAAGACAGTCCATACAGGAGGTCTTCGACTCCGCTCAGACTGACAGCTCAGACTGACATTTCAGCGTACGAAGATTCTTGTATAGCGCATAAACCCTTCAAACACTTCCTCTCTCCGGCAATAATAGAGCCAGGCTTGATGCGACTCGTCCTGCAGATCGACGTTGCCATGATACAGCAGATTCCGAAAAACGGTCATCTGGATACGTCGTATCCGTTCGTCAATTGTGCCGCCCAGGATATACTCTTTCCCACTTCTGAATGCCTCCATCAGCGCATGTAAATACATTTGGGCTATTTCTCCCGCCGAGGGTTCGTTAAAGGTGTTTTTCCAAATACAGCTAATCTCGACGGTTTCGTTAGGAGGAATCATCTCGCTTTCGAGACGTTGGAGTTCACAGGCCGGCACTACTTCCAGATAGCGTTTGCGCTCGGCACTCACCACAAAACCTCCCAACCACAGATCGGGGGTAGCGTGGCGATGCACGGCATAGATGGAAGCCTGAGCCAGGTATTCCATCGAGACGGGGGCACCGAGGTTCTGGGCGCGAACGGAAACAAACTGGTTGATTTCCTCGTTTTCGGTCAATTTTTTTAAGCTTAACATGGTAGCGAATGTTTGGTTCGCTATCTCATGTCCGATCCGTTACTTTGGCATCTACCAGATTGAAAAAACTTTAAACTTTTTTATTCATTTTTTATAAAATTCTGATTTTAAGGTAGATACTCCCAAAATTTTCCGCTTCGCGTTCCGGCAAAACCCCGGCATTTGAGCGAAAAGTGAAACGAAACCTCCGCCGTCGGGAAGGGCGTTGCGCCTAGCTCGACCCAGGTTCGCCCGGCGTATTGCCAGAGCTGGCCCGAGGCGGCGAGGGCGTAAGCTCGATCCCGCAATGCCCAACTGTGAACCAAGAGTGGGTCGGTGCGGTAGTTGGGGTAGGCGGGGCGCACGGCCCAGGCATCGCTTTCGGTGAAATACTCCAGGGCCAATGGCTGCCCCGGTACCTGCACTAAAGCTCCGCCGTAGGGCGCGGGCGTGAAGAGGGCGTGGCTCGTCGTCGCCAACGGGCCGAGGTTGTAGGCTTTCTTTGGCGTCCACGCACCCAACGTTGGTTCGTACTGCCAGGTTTTTACGAAGGTGTCGCCGTTCGTTTTTTCCAAATAAAAGACAAAGCCAATTTCCTGGCGGAAATCCGGTAGGCTGTACGACGCCATGCCAAAGGCACCCGGCGTCGGGACGAAGGGCAGGGCTTTGGGGTGGCGCAGCCATTGGTCTTGTGCCAAATCGTACTCCCAGAGCGCGTCGGTCGTCAGGGCGTAGGCTTTGTTGTTGGCAGGAAAGAGCATCAGCAGGCCGGGCAGCGGCGGCGGGATTTTCTTCGGCTGCCAGGCAGGTTTCCGCTGCGGGTCGAATTCCCAAAGTTGGCCTTCGTCCGGGAAAAGCAACAGGGCTTTCTCGTTGACCGTCACGGTTTCTACCCGCGCGGGCAGCGTGAAAGGAAGCGCGTCTTGCCCGAGCCACTCGTTGCAAGACGGCTTTCCGTACAGCTCCCGCACCTTTTCGGTAGTGGCCAGGTCGAACAGGCTGGAAACCGCCTCATCCTCCTTATCGACCATGAAGGGGTACATGACCGACTGCGGATTGTCGGAGGCCGCCAGCCCCAGCGCGGCCCCAATCTGATAGAGAAAAATGCGGGTAAGTTGGTCGGCAGTCCAGAAATGATCGGCGTTCAGGAAAAAAAACACCGTGCCGTCGGGCAGGTCGGTGCGGCGACTCAGGGAGGCCACGGGCTGCGGCAACCAGCCCAGCGGCAGCGTGTCGGGCGGGAAAGTCCCTTCGCCGGGGCTGACGAACTGAAAGACAAAATCGGCGTGGCTCTCCGGCGACACATAAGTACCCGTGAGCGATTCTGCGGATCGTAGCCAGCCTGCAAAACCATTGCCGAGCAGGAAGAGCTGGGTGTAGGGCGTACTGATTTGCGGGGCGGCCTTGGGCGCATAGTTGCTTAGTGTATAGGTAAAGCAACAACGGTCGATGGCGCGGTGGGTTTCGGCGGGGGTGACGTGGCCCAGCCCCAGCAGCGGGTCGGCGGGGTTTTCTACCTCGGTTTGTTTGCAAGAAAAGAAAGTTAGCAGGAAAAGCAGGAGGAGGGATTTTTTCATAAACTACCAGATTCTGGCGTTGAGTCGAAGGCTAATTTGCGGGGCAAGGACGCGGCGCGGCGAGTCGGCATCGAGGGCGATGCGCTGCGGCTGGTAGGCGAC
>NZ_JBGSXF010000642.1:0-10379 GCF_041751555.1 Persicitalea sp.
TAATGGATAAAGGCGCATTGATACGCTCCTACGTAGCCGCCGACCTGGGTCATATCCTGCATTCACGGCACCAGTACAACTGGCATACCTGCTACGAGCCGCCTCAAACCGTTGCCGCGCCGCACATCGGGGCCTGGATTGCCAAAGAACTCGGCCCAAAGAATCCGGTGATTCCAGCCTTCGTGGATATCGGGCAGCGTTTTACCGTCGGTGAGGCCGAGGAGTTGAAGGCCTTCCATACAGCGGGATTTCTGGGTAACGAGTTCGGTCCCTTCTTTATTCCTGACCCGACGCAGGGACTGGACAGCGTCCGCCCACCTGTGGGGATGGACGCGAATCGCTTCGAGCGGCGAAATCAGCTTTACAACGACTTGATCAGCAGCAGTCCGATGGGTGAGTATGGCAGCGATTACCAAAAAGAATCGCTGCGCCGCTCGATGGAGCAAGCCTACATGCTCCTCAACTCCCCCGAGGCCAAAGCCTTCGACCTCAGCACTGAGCCGAAGGAAAGCTACGAAAAGTACAACACCGGAAAGTTCGGACTGGGGTGTCTGCTCGCCAGGCGACTCACCGAGCAAGGCGCGCGCTTCATTAGCGTCACAACCGAGTACGAACCATTTAAAGGTTTTGACACCCACGAAAACGGCCATACCCGCATGGTCGATATGAAAAAAATGATCGACGGCCCAGTGGCCCAACTCATCCAGGACCTCGACCAAAGCGGCCACCTCGACCGCACCCTAATCGTGCTGGCCAGCGAGTTCAGCCGCGACATGATGGTGGAAGGCCGCCCCGACCAAAAGGTAAAGGAGCAAGTGAAGCAACCCGACATCCTCTCAGATGAGAAATTCTACGGCATGCACCGTCACTTCACCGACGGCTGCTCGCTGCTTATGTTCGGCGGCGGCATCAAGCGCGGCTACGTTTATGGCAAAACCGCCGACGAACGCCCCTGCAAGTCCATCGAAAACCCCGTTAAAATCGACGGCATCCACCAGACGATCTACCACGCGCTTGGGATTCCGCCGGATACGGAGTACGAGATTGAGAAGCGTCCGTTTTATACTACGCCCGATGGGAAAGGGAAGGCGGTTATGGAGTTGCTGGCGTGAGTCGCCCTATTAACATTTTTGTGTGTCATGAAGACCTTACCGAGGGCAAAGATAGGGACAAGCCATCTTCTCCCTCTCAAAACCTCAAAGCCAGCCCCACGCCGCCCGGCGCTAACTGCGACAGCCCCAGACTGAGCGTAACTGGTGGCTTGACACCAGCATATTTGAAGTTATAGTAGTTGACTGCCTTGCGCATATTCCGGAAACAGACGATGCGGGCCCCCAAACCTGCCAACGTAATCCCGCCCGCCCAGTAGAGGTAGTTGTTGTTGGAGTTGTCGTAATAGGGAATAAAATAAAACAACCTGATTCTCTGACTTACGCCTACCACCGCCACCAGCGAACCCAGCGTCGTGGCACTGTACCAGATGATGCGGTTTGTCTCATGCCGTCGGTAGAGTTCGGCGAGGAGCGGGTCGCTGGTGGTTTGGAGATATGGTTTAACATTCGAAGCGAAGTAATATTTGCGGTCATTTATTTTGTAGGAATGTCCCCCAATGTACAGCGGCGAAACCAGGAGCGAAACGGCCAGGATCCAGGGCTCGAACTTCATCCTGATTTCGGGCAGAGTATCCCGCGAAATCTGGGCGGCCAGGAGCCTCTCGGAAGGGAAAAGGGCATCCGGTTGGGCGAGCGACCGGGACGAGGGAATGCATGATAGGCCAATTCCAAAAAGCAAAAACAACGATCTCTTCATGGCAAGTGCTGTCTTGATTTGTCTAAACTTACAAATTCTCATCCTTAAAAAAACAAATCTCCCAGCAAATTTTTCTTCCCTAACTTGCGCCATTAACACGTTCCACACACACCAATGACCCCAAAAGCTTTCGTCGCTCTCTGGACGCACCGCTACCATAAATACAGCCACATTGCCAAAGCGCACCTCCTGGCCCGCCGGGCGCAGCTTTATTTTGGCTCAAAAAAAAGAAAGTTAAAAAAAAAGCTAGTTGCTGTCGTCCGCACGGAGCACTTTGGTGACATTGTGGCCGCCGAGCCACTTTCACGGCAAATTCGGGAATTGCATCCTGACGCCCACATCGTTTGGTTCGTCAAGCCCATGTTTCGGGAATTGGTCGACACTAACCCCAACGTGGATGAGTCGTTCCCGGAATTTTGCGTGACTCAGCGGCGGGTACTTTTGGAAACGGGAGTATTTGATAAAGTGTATGAGTTGCAATTCCGCAACAACAACCGCTGCCCGACCTGTGATGTGTTCGTAGAAAATCCGGTGGCAGTGGCTAAGGGAATCAACGTTCACACCTACTTCAATTTCGGAAATTTGCTGGAAGTTTTCGCCAAGATCAGCAACCTGACTGTCCCGCAGGACGACCAGCCGCGGCTGTATTTGCAGGAGCGGCACCGCCGGAAAGTGGATGGGCTGGATTTGCCCAAGCGCTTCATTGTAGTGCATTGCTTGTCGAACCTTGCGCTTAAAGATTGGCCCGCCGAACGCTGGAACGCCCTGATTCCGCAGTTGGCAGACAAGTACGGCGTGTCGATTATCGAGATCGGTTTATCGAGTAATCTATCCGTAAACCACCCCACCTACCACAACCTCTGCGGCCAACTCTCGATCCTGGAAACGGCGGAGGTGATTCGTCGGGCAGAGTTCTTCATCGGCCTGGACAGCGGCCCGGCGCACCTGGCTAATGCTGTGGGTACTTTCGGCTTTATCATATTGGGTTCGCTGAATGAGTTTTCAGCCTACAATCCCTACTCGGGTACTTATGATAGCGGCGAAAACTGCGTTTTGATTCGTCGCGAGGGCGTTCCTTGTGTTCAGCTACCTCTGGAAACGGTGCTAAACGCAATCGAAAAAAAGATTCCAGTTTCGGCCAAGGGGTAGTTCGCTCCAAACTGCCTTCTATTTCCTGGCTCCGAAAATCGCACTACCGACGCGCACCATCGTGCTGCCTTCTTCCAACGCTACGGGAAAGTCGTTACTCATACCCATTGAGAGTACCTGCATCGTCGCTTTCTCGGTTTCTTTCTCCTTCAATTTTTCAAAAAGCTGACGCAAACCGCCAAACTCCCTTCTAAGTTGCTCATCGGAAACACCCCAGGTAGCCATCCCCATCAAGCCCGAAACCTGTACATTTTCCATAGCGTCAAATTCTTTGGAATCCAGCAAATCAACTACCTCTTCTTCCGACAATCCGAACTTGGTATCTTCCTCGGCGATATGGATTTGCAACAGGCAGTCGATCGTGCGGTCGTTCTTTTTTGCCTGCTTATTGATTTCTTTCAAGACTTTCAGGCTGTCCACTGAATGAATGAGGGAAACGAAGGGCGCGAGGTACTTTACCTTGTTAGTCTGCAGATGGCCGATCATATGCCATTGGATGTCCTTGGGCAACGCTTCGTATTTCTCCACCATTTCCTGTGCCTTATTTTCTCCGAAAATTTTGCAGCCCGTGTCGTAGGCTTCCTGCAACATTGCGATGGGCTTGGTTTTGGTAACGGCCACGAGCTTTACATCGGGGGGTACCTGACGCTCGATCTCGGCAATATTTTCTTTTATAGACATATGCTAATTTAAAAAACTGACTATTAACTACTTATGATTCTTGTAAAAATAAAATCGTATATTCGCGGCTCAATAAACTACCCTTTTATCCACTATCACATCAACTTAATCTGAATTCCGTATGGATTACAACCAAGATCAAAAACAAGACCGCCGTACCTTGCTTTGGGTGGCGTTGGCCGTTTTAGCCATTCTGAACGTCGTACTTTTCTATTTTTATTATCAGGAAAAGCAGAATAATCGCGACAAAGATATCATCATCGCCGCCAAGACCGACGAGGTGCTGTCCACCAAGAACAAACTGGATTCGATATCGGTGCAGTTGGACGCCAAAATCGCCGTGATTCAGCAACTCGGCGGCAGCGTCGATTCGCTCATCGTGCTGAAGCAGGAATTGGAGCGCGACCGTCAGGCACTGCGCAATTCGAATTCGTTTTCAACGAAAAAATATGAGGATAAAATCCGCAACTACGAGTCGATTTTAAGCCAGAAGGACACCGAAATCGCGCAATTGAAGGAAGAGCTGGGCATCGTGACAGCCCGAAACGAAGAACTGAGCGAGACAGTTACCGGACTGGAGGGCGAAAAGCAACTCCTTGCCGACTCGGTTACCAACTATGCCGTTCAGAACCGGGATTTGAACGAAAAAGTCACGGTCGCCTCCGCCCTGCGAGCCGAAAACATCTCGGTGAATGCTCTGACTTCCAAAGGAAAAGAACGGGACGGGGGTACTTATCGGTCGCGACGGATCGACAAACTGAAAATTGGCTTCCGACTCGGTCCCAATGCCATTGCCAAGCAGGACCGTAAGGAGGTCTATCTCCGCATCCTCGACCCCGACGGTGCGGTGCTATCCGATATGGCCACAGGTTCAGGCGCCTTCATTCAGAATGGCCGCGAGATGATTTACAGTTCAAAGGAGGCTATCAATTTCAATAATACTGGCCAATCTGTAGACATTATCTATGGCCGCGGTGGCATCCCTTTCAAAGATGGCAAGTACACTGTCGAGCTATATAGCGAAGGATTCAAGATTGGGCAGGGTGATTTTTCTGTAAAGTAGCAGGTTGTTGACGGGGCCGCCCGCGCGGCTGTGTAATCGTATTTTTGTTAAGCTGGGCGTTTTATCTTACTCACTAGTAGTGTATTGAATAAATTAACAACTAGTCAATCCAACACCAATTACACAGTACAACGATTACGCGATTTAACAAACAATTGCTTTTCACACTAAAAGCGAGTAATTTCGCACCCTCATTTTGAGAAAATTAACTAATAACCAATTCATTTCGTATGAACAATCAGTATGAAACGGTGTTCATTTTAACTCCCATCTTATCTGAGGCCCAGATGAGGGACGCCGTTGACAAGTTCCGTAAAATCCTCACCGACAACGGCGCGGAACTGGTACACGAGGAAGACTGGGGATTGCGCAAGCTGGCCTACCCTATCCAAAAGAAGAACACGGGATTCTACAATTTGCTGGAATTCACCGCGCCGGGTAACGTCATTGCTATGCTTGACACCGAGTTCCGCCGCGACGAGCGCGTAATCCGTCACATGACAGTAGCGCTTGACAAGCACGCCATTGCCTATAACGAGAAAAAGCGGAAAGGGCTGATGAAACAGCAGAAGGAAGCCGCCATTGACGAATCACAAAAACCCGAACAAGCCGCATAAGCCATGACACTCGTAAACGAACCAATCGACAAGACCCAGAACCGTAAGAAGTACTGCCGTTTCAGAAAGGCAGGCATCAAATACATCGACTATAAGGATCCCAATTTCCTATTGAAGCTCGTCAATGAGCAGGGCAAGATTCTTCCCCGTCGCCTTACCGGCACCAGCCTGAAGTACCAGCGCAAAGTGGCCCAGGCCATCAAGCGGTCGCGCCAACTGGCCCTGATGCCGTTTGTAGCCGATCAATTGAAGTAATCACGTAAAAGAGATCGCAAGAAATGGACATTATATTATTGACAGACATTGCCAAGGTTGGCTATAAGAACGACATCGTGACGGTGAAGAACGGTTTTGGCCGTAACTACCTTATCCCGCAAGGGTACGCCATACTGGCCAACTCCTCCAACCGCAAGGTAGTGGAGGAGAACGTTCGCCAGGCAGCGCACAAAGCTGAAAAAATGCAGAATGAGGCCGAGGAAATCGCCGCTGCTATTGGCGAAGCGGTAATTGACATTCCTGCCGTGGTGGGTGAAAGTGGCCGCATCTTTGGTCGCGTTACCAACACGCAGGTAGCCGACGCCCTGAAAGCGAAAGGCTTCGACATCGACCGTAAGAAAATCACGGTGGACGAAGTGAAGTCGGTCGGTACCTACGATGCCGTTATTGACTTGCACAAGGAAGTGAAGCATACGGTGAAGATCAACGTCGTTCCGGCGCAGTAATCACTTCTTGTTTTAGAATAATGAAAAAGGCCCAGTCGAAACTGGGCCTTTTTCATTTTAACAGCAGCTGAATTCCCGAGCGAATAAGTTCGGGATCGGACCAGGGAACAAAATGATTCATGGATTTCTTACGAATCATTGTCAACGGCACGCGACCATTCAGTTTCTGCTCGATAAAATCAGCATTGGCCGCTGGCACCAGCACATCGCTGCCGCCCTGAATCACAACCACTGGGCAATTAATTTTATCCCAGGAACCAACCATCTTTCTTAGGTCTTTTTTCAAGGGTAAAAGCTCTTCATTGCTCGATTCAAAGGAGCGGGGGATAATCCAGCGCACAGGCGGCACAGCCAGAATGTAACGGTACCAGTTGGTGGGTTCCAAGTCAGGATCGACAGACGCTGCCGCCAGTACCAATCCCCGAACATACTCAGGGTATTCCATAGCAAAGCGGGCCACGATGGGACCACCCAGCGAATGGCCAACAAGAATTACCTTTTGCGTCTGGTACTTCATGATGGGAAGAAGTGCTTCAACTTGCTCGGTCAACATTTTTACCGCTGTTTCGGTACTTTCTCCAAAGCCAGGACGATCAACCGACATGAGGTAAGCCTTATTTTGCAGCACCGAATCTTTCAAAAAACCGCTGTAAGCATCCCACGAACCGGGCGAACCGTGTACGAACAGGACCGGCGGCAGGGTCGAGTCTCCGACCGCAACGAAGTGCATCTCACCCAGGCGGGTTTGGTAGTACTTATGCACGGCCGGGAGCTTACTTCCCGCCATCGGATCGTCATTTTTGAAGGTGGTGCAGCTTTGCAAAAAGCAAAGAACCAGGGCTAATCCGCCCATTAGCTTTTTCATTGTACGAATGTAGTTATTTTTGCAAAACCCTTCACGGCATTTTCCGCCCTTGCTCAACCCCTTCGCCATGCATCTCTATTTGCACATTCCCTTTTGTCGGCAGGCCTGCCACTACTGCGACTTCCATTTCAGTACGTCGTTGCGGGACAAGGGTAAGGTTGTGCGGGCGATGGTCAGAGAGCTGAAAATGCAAAAAGACTATCTACCCTCGGACGACCTCCACACCGTCTATTTCGGGGGCGGCACTCCTTCCCTGCTCAGCGAAAAGGAGTTGGCAACGTTGATGAATGCTATCAAAAAGCAGTTTCATCTCAAACCCGACGCTGAAATTACGATGGAAGCCAATCCTGACGATCTCTCAGAAACTACTTTAAAGATGCTGGTCGAACAGGACGTAAATCGCCTGAGCATAGGCATTCAGTCTTTCCATGATCCACATCTGCGGTTCATGAACCGCATCCACAGCGCGCAGGAAGCAGAGGACAGCGTGAGAATGGCGCAGGACGCGGGCGTTACCAATTTATCTGTAGATCTCATCTACGCCATCCCCGCCGAGAGCGACGATATTTTGTTAAGAGACATCGAAAAAACGCTTGCTTTGGGAGTAGAACACATATCGGCTTATGCCCTCACGGTGGAACCCAGAACGGTTTTTGGCAACTGGACCAAAACAGGGAAAATGGCCCCGATCGAAGACGAATTTGCCGCCCGACAGTTCGAGGTACTAGTCAGCAAATTGAGGGCAGCAGGTTTTGACCAGTACGAGATTTCCAATTTTGCCAAGAATCAAAAATACAGCCGCCACAACAGCGCCTATTGGCAGCGGCGTCCCTATCTCGGCATTGGCCCTAGCGCGCACTCATACGACGGTACCAGCCGCCAATACAATGTGAGCAACAACGCCGCCTACCTATCCGGAATAAAAGACAAAACCTTACCTATTACCAAAGAGATACTCACGCCGGAAGACCAGGTCAACGAGTACCTTCTCACGGGTCTTCGCACGAAATGGGGTTGTCGATTGGAGTTATTACAAGAACTTTCAGGAGGCCGTTTCCTTATGCAAACGGGTGAAGAGATATTCCGCCTCAACGAAATCGGCTGGCTCCACTCCCGCGATGGATTGCTACTGTTAACGGAAAAGGGGAAACTTTTCGCCGACCAAGTGGCGAGTCGCCTCTTCTTTGAGGGAGGAAGCGGGGCGCCCCGTGGCGAGGAAAGGAAAAAAGGAGGAGAGGAAAATTAAGTATCAAAGCGCAAGCCTGCTACCTTTCTCCTTTCCTCCCTCCTCCTTTCCTCCTTTTTCCCTTTCCTCCTTAAAAATTATTTCACTTTTCCAAACTCCCCAGCCAGTTTGTTCATTTCTGCGTCGGTAAGGTGATGCGAGGCGATGACCAAGCGGTAGCGGAGGGTAATTGATTTTCCCTTGGGTAGTTTTTCATTACGTGTTTCCTTGCCGCCGGAATACTCTTTATCGCCCATTGGATTCACAGCAAAAAGGCCGTAACCACGCGCATGCCAGTAAGCGGGATAACCCAGGTTTTGAGGATGGTCAAAAATAGCAACGCTGATCTCCTCATTGCCGATTTTACCGCTCAGGTCGTTCCAAGCCGAACGCTTGCCCCAAACGTCGTCGCCCTTGACCCCTTCTTTATTGCGGTAGTTGCCCGTTACGCCTTCATTGTTAAGCGAGGCGACCTTGGTAGCTACACCATTAGCATCAGTAAAAACTTCTGCTTTGTTAGAAGGCAACTCCATCTGTCGCGCGAGCCTCATGCCAAACATGCCTTCCTTCGAGTCAGTAAAAGTAACGTCCTGCTGCGCGGTGAGTGTCGTAATACGGTCAATGATGCGCTCATCTCCGGACGCCCGGAAGATATAGGTAGTTTTCTCCTTAAGGAAAGTATCACCATCCTGACTTACCCAGTCGGCGGTCACGCTCAATTCACCCTTGCCTTTCCCACTTTTCAAGTCGGTGATGCCTGTGTGAATGATGTCGCCGTACTTGTTCTTGGTACGATCCACGGCGTTGGAACTGTTCCAGAAATCGTAGCCGTTGACATCGCCGTGGTTGAACCAGACGCCCACATGATGGGGGTGGTCTACCCGCTCGCCAGGACGAGGATCCATCGGCCACCCGCGCGTAACGAGAGTTCCTTCCGCCGTTCTGACGGGATAGAGAACAGCCTTTTTCAGGACGTCAGTGCCGGGATAAATGTAGGCCGTGAATGGTTTTCCGTCCACGGTCACTTCTACTTTCCGCTCAGCCCCATTGTTTTGTAATGCTACCTGCTGGGCATTCGCGACAAACACAGTGGACATCAATAGAGAGCCAACTACCAAAAATTTATTTTTCATATTTGATAAAAAAAGAAATGTGCATTTGCTGAATCGATCTTTGAACCAAATCAACAAATACACAACCGCGCGGGCGGCCCCGTCAACAATTAAACAATTTTTAACTTGCTACTATATCATTCTTCTTTTCGTCCCAGGTCACGCGCTTGCCCGTGTGTAGGGCTTGCGTGGCCATGATATTGGCCACGGCGTGATTGAAACCCGCGCGGGCTGGGGCATTGGGCTGCTTGCGGCTGCGGACGCACTCCATCCAGTTGAGCATGTGCAGCGACGTCATGGGATCGGCGCCCGTGTTGGCGCCCGTTTCCATTTTGGCTACTTCGCCAAGTTTCTTGGTCGGCAACAAGTTGGGTTCCATACCCATCGCCTTGGCTGGTCCGGCTTGCAGGCCACCGTCGGGAGTGATCTCGTTCGTGTCCAGGTTGATCATACCCGCGTTGGAGTAATAGTATTCCTTGACATCGCCCGCTGCCTGGTGCATTCTTGATGAATAAATCACCTGGAAAGCTTTGCTGGGATCGTCAAAAGGTCCGTACTCGAATACCGCCGAGAAAGTATCGGCGTTCTTGCGACCGTCTTTCCAAACATAAACGCCACCGTTGGCTGATACGCTACGTGGTGCATTCAGTCCCGAGAACCAGTGGACGGTGTCGATCTGGTGCGACATCCACTGACCGGGAATTCCCGAGGAGTAAGGGTAGAACAGGCGGTACTCCAAGTAGTAGCGCGGATTCCAGGCTACTTTGGGGCGATTCATCAGGAAGCGATCCCAATCGGTATCTTCTTTGCGAATTTCCTTCGTCAACTCGGGCAGACGCCAGCGACCGGGCTGGTTGACGTTCCAGGTCATTTCCACCATTGAGATCGGCCCAAACTCGCCAGAGTTGATGAACTTGTTAGCCGCGTGGTAGTTGGGAGCCGAGCGCCGTTGCGAACCTACCTGCACGATTTGCTTGGAAGCTTCGGCAGTTTTTAAACACAGCTTGGCGTCTTCCAGCGATTCGGCGAAAGGTTTTTCCATATAGACATCACGTCCCGACTTGATCGCCGCCACCGAATGGAGGGCGTGCTGGAAGTCGGCGGTACTAATGATGACAGCATCCACGTCCTTACGA